>CAYMXK010000026.1:4621-22142 GCA_964393915.1 uncultured Prolixibacteraceae bacterium | reverse complement strand
CTGTATACATTATCTGATATAAAATCCAACCAACTATTACCCCTTTGTTAATTCGTTCCTGATGAAGTGGCTTCCAGACGCTTTGTTCGAGTTCAACATAATTTCCTTCTTCCCCGGGTTTTACCTTCATAAAATCTACTTCAATAAATAAATTTGTATTTCCCTGAGCCAATGTAGTCTTTGGCATGATAACAAATGCCATGCTAATGATTAACACAAATCCCATGGACTTCCAAAAATTCAAGTAATTCTTTTTCATAATCTTTAGTTTAATTTTTATACAATTGTTCATTTCCGTTGAAAGGTACGCCAATTATATTATTTATACAATAGTATCTTAATATATTTTTCATATTGCATGACAAAAAAACACACATCTATTTCTTTGTTAGTAATTTGCACATAAAATACTAATGGCAATGTCTTTGAACATCTAAATATGTCCCATGTAATCAGCCGCTTAGATTGTATTACCATTGATGATACGTAATCGCCAATTGGGTTTTGCCTGCCATCGCCACAGGCATTCCAGCCCTATTACATAATCCGGAAAGATTTAAATGATTAATGACTTTTTTATTATTTATTAACATGCCTCAGGTAACAAACAAGTTGTTAATGACGTTAAATTAAACATGTAATCAGATTTAAACAAGAACTTGTAATATGCCGGAAACAAGAAAATACGACAGAGACCAGTTTAATCCCATGTTTGGACAACCCCTACAAAACAACGGAACAACCATTAAAAAAGGGTTTGAACCCTTTAGAAACAAATCAGATATTCAGAAATACCAATTTGTTGTGGATTGGCAGATTGATGAAGAGGATATTCAGTTGAACCGTTTTGAAAGGCCCTGACATTAATTTGCATCAACCAGAGA
Organism: uncultured Prolixibacteraceae bacterium; assembly: GCA_964393915.1. Lineage (GTDB taxonomy): Bacteria > Bacteroidota > Bacteroidia > Bacteroidales > Prolixibacteraceae > UBA1413. Next base: position 21,258 of record CAYMXK010000026.1, on the reverse strand, counting down.
TGCGAATTTTAAGGATCTTATAACTGGCTGATTTTCACGCGCGGAATTTTCACAATGCGCATGAGGGAGTAATTGCATAATATAACCAGACTCCCAGCTTCAATTAAAAGGCGAATAGCCCATTCTTCAAACAACAAGGCGTTTCTACCATACTGCCGTCGCTATCCGGCTATTTACAGTTGGGAATTGCCGCATCGTTTCTACCACACTGCCACCGCTTTGCGGTTCAGCCGTGTAAAGGCGGCAATATGGTAGCATAATGAACATCTAACACACCCTTAACAAAAAAGCCGTGTAACGGCGACATTATGGTAGATGAATAGCCACTAAAAGCAAATAGAAACCGTCACCTCCTCAAACTGGATGACGGTTTCCTATTTTACTGATAAGCTGAGTCAGATAAACCCGGTCAGCTTGTCTTTAGATTGTCAGCCCCATGCTTTAATGCCATGAGGTACTTAAATATTGAACTCACCACTACTATAGTTATAATAATTTTCCAATAGATGAGTGGCTGTTTGTCAAACCATACCCAGGCAATCAGGGGAATTCCAAAAAATACCGAAAAAATCAATCTTAATTTTAGCGACATTTTCGTCTTCAAAATAGTCAGCCCGATAAGAATCGACAGAAAAACCAATACTACAATTATTTCCATATTTGCATTTTTAACAAATTACATCAGCAACCGAAGAGTTTTCGGTACATAACATACACCAACATGCCCAGCCACATAATGCAGTTCCAGCACCTGCGGTCGAAAAACTGCATAAACCGGCACACGCCGCCAACTTAACCTGGTTCCAGTATGATCCACAAACAACCTCTCCTTTTTTTTGAGGAATCATATCAGGCTGATCAACATCACAGTAATTTAGCTCAATATTATTAAAAAAATTCGAAATCTCAATCTCCGGCATATCTCCTTCATATTCAGAAAACATCAAATCGAGGACTGGGAACTTATTTAACAAGTTTATTTTTGCCTCAATTAAACCGGCATTATAATTCTCTCCTTCATCACAGCTGCCAAAAAAGGTTTCGTAAAATACATCATGTTTGTTTTCATTAACTGAATCAATACATATTTGAGTAAGCTGATCAGAGCAATATCCATTATTTAGCAAAAACAATACTCTTTTAAGAAAAACAAATCGCATTTCCATATATTTTTTGTACTCAAGTGATGATACAATCTCAAAACTTTCCTTTTCAGATAGTTCAACAGGCTCAAAAGTTTCATTATTGTTTTTACTCTCGCAAGAATAAATAATTACCAAAATGAGAATAATAATCCTTTTCATATTTAAATTTTTTAAGGGTATAACATTGACTAATACAAAACTTTTGCAATCGCCAATTTGCAAAAGCTGCTCCCGCATTGTAGTTTTGCATGGGATGTAATCAAAACTACCTGCCTCCCCGGTACGGAAACAATATCACCAGTGGACCTCCGGGGAGGCTATCCAACGAACTTATTCATGCCAAGTATAGCTAAGCATCTCATTTGTATAGTGTTATTAAGGGTTAATGAAGTTGCGCCAGGTAGGCTTACAACTTCCTTTGCAAACATCAAACATAATAATTTCTCTTTTAATTGCAAAAGGATTGTTGTCATCCTGAAGAAAAAAATGTGAAAAAAAGATGCCAGGATCCGAAGTGCTGCCGGCTATAAGATTCAGGTCATAACGGCTCTTTAAGGACTTTCACCCTTTAGTGTAACAGCATGCCCTGCACACCCCATACTGCCACCGCTATGCGGCTATTTACAGTTGGGAATTGCCGCATCGTTTCTACCACACTGCCACCGCTATACGGTTCAGCCGTGTAAAGGCGGCATTATGGTAGCATGATTTTTTGGGGAAATATCCATAACCCCAAAGCCGCGTTGTGGCGATTGTATGGTAGTGCAACTATTTATAAAATGTTCTGACAAGTGTTTCTTGCGCCATCATCCCGCTTAGTCCAGTATCAGGTGTTTATATTTATTGTACAGGAAAGATATAATCATCAACAGAGTACCGAGAACCAGAAACAAAACGGTCTTTGAAACGGTATCCATGTCCGTAAGATCGTAAAAGAATAACTTCAATAAAGTAATGGAGAAGAAGACAATAGCCAGTATCCGGAGATACTTTTTGCCTATAAATATGCCCAACAATATCAATCCCAGAGAATAGACACCCCAGAGAATGCTTAACCCAAGTTTGTTTGATTGGGCTGAACCTGAAAAGTCCATCCAATGGATCAGCTCCGAACTGAGCAGAATGACCAGTATCAGATGAAAGGCAAACTCAGCCACCACTTTAAAACCCACGTCATTAAAATATTCCCTGATAGTTCTCCAGCTCAGATAGATGACGCCGCCAAGCAACAGATAGGACGGATAACGGTAAAGTATTTTCAGAAATGAACCACCGTCAGGTAACTGGTGCATATAGTTTTCATGCAGACCGCTTAGTACCATCAACCCGGCAGAAAGGAACAGAATAATAACTCCCGTATTAACAAGCAGATTGACAGTTGCCGTATTCCTTTCCTTTAGAAAGAAGAGGTTGAAAGAAGTAAACAGGGCTGAAAATAACAGGCTATAGTTAATCAACCAGTAATTCTTCGACAGGAGGAGTTCTCTCTTCAGCAGTCCAAACCAGCTTTCATATGCCATCTGTTGATCTGTTTCAAAGTTCAGCTTTTGAATTAACTGATCCCAATGCAAACTGATCTCCCTGTAAAACGAAATAAACAAGACAATTAAAAAAATCCCTGAGACAACCAGGGAAAAGATCCTGCCCAACTCTTCAAAGGTCTCCGTTTTATTAAACTGCCTCCGTGTACGATCGATCCACAGAACGACTGCAAAAAAACAGCAAAAAACCATTGCCACAAGGAAGGATGTATTAAGGAGCGGAACAATCGTCGTATCGGCAGCCCTTTCGACTGTTTTCCAGTCGTGCAAAAGGCTAAAAAACGCAAGCACCAAAACCATAAAAGAGAGTATCTGCCATATCTTAACATTTCCCCTTTTACTTACCCAGAAAAGTAAAACTGCTTCACCCGCCCACAGCAGGGTTACCCAACTGCCATCGAGCTGCACGGGTATGGCAATGGTTACAAAAACAACAGCCAATGACGCCGCATAGTAAAATATTTTCTGATCGGCAGGCTTTTTAATCAATAAGACATATGCTATTGCGGCATGGATCAGGGCATTTATCAGGGTAAACAATCCTGAAAACTTCTCTCCTGATGCCTGGCTTTCCAGTAACGAATAACCAATTCCAAAAAACACAACGGAGTTGGCAAGGAAAAATATGATATCCTCTGCGGAATATATCTTTTGTTTTGCCAGTTTATAAAGCAGGAGTATGGCATGGAAAAGGACAAAAAAGATAGCCGCGTAGGGGAACCCCGCCCATGAATCAACATTACCGTATGCAGGAATATACCATTGAAAATAAATGAGCCAGGTACAAAGGAAAGCCAGCCAGGCAAGGTATTTCCAGTATTTAAACCAGGAAATAAACAGAATCCCCGTGTTAATCAGCACCATATAAGCAAACAGAAAGGAAATATTTGTCTCCGGATCGCTCAAAAGAAATGGAATCGAATAGGCACCGATCAGTCCGATGTGCGCAATAACCTGCCGGTCGTAATGCAGTGCCGACAGAACAGTAACCAGGGTAAAAAATATCATGATCCCGAAAGTCACCCAGCGCGGGAACAGATCATAGTATGCAAAGGCTGCATAGGTAATAAAATACATTGAAGCCATTGCACCACTCAACAAAACAGCACTGTAATTGATATAATTTTTTTTCAGCCTCCAGGCAAGTAAACCGAGAACAGTGCCGGCAAAATATCCTAAAACAATCCTCATCAGCGGACTGATGAGCTCATGGTCTATGGCATACTTCACCCCTATGGATATTCCTGCAACAAGGATAACAATACCGATCTTATTTAACAGGTTCTCTCCGATAAATCGCTCAATATTGCGTTTATCCCGTTCAGGAGAAGACTTTTCCGGGCCGGAAGTTCCTGCCGGAATTTCCATATAATGCGGCATATCTTCCCTTAGCGGTTCCGCTCCTATTTCATTTGGCAAATCCTTCTCCTTAGAAGTAGGCTGCAGCTTTGCCAGTTCTTCCCTGATATTGATAATCTCCCCGGATAAAGCCTCCTGCTTCTTAAGGATTTCTTCCAGCTTAACGTGAAGCCTCTCAAAGTTATTTCCCTGAATCTTCATATGGCTGATATAGTAGGATTTAAAAAAAATTGCCGCTACCCGGGTGAAAATTATTTTTCAATTAATTGCAACCAAAATATCACTTAAAGAGAATTAGGATAATTGGCGTTTATTGCTAATATTCATTGTTTTACAACAAGAAACTATAGCCAAACAACACCCCTGAGAGGATGAAAAGTACGAAGAATATATTAAAAGCACAAACAATAGCAGGAGAAAAACTTATTTACATAAAATCACCCTGAAAATCCCAGTTGCTATTGCCTGCAGTCATCATTTAATCAAACATCCGGGTCTGCTATGTTTACCCAGAAAAAGGTTTAAGTTGGATTTGGGACGCCCCCACCCCAGAAATCGCTACTATTCACAATCATGTTATTAGAAAGTTTATTTTTACAAAAAAACTGATAAAAATATGAGAAGGATATCTTTGATCTTACTCTTTGCCATGCATTTGTTACTCTATTCGTGCACCACTGAAAATGAAATAATATGGCAGATAGGAAATGATGACAATTCCGCAGCTGAATTTTCTCTGGCACCTGATAAGTTTGAGCGCTTTATTGAAAATGATTTTGGGTGGGAAGATAAGTATTATCTGGTTGGCCTTTCAGAGCCTGAAAATGATTTTCCTTATGTGCTTCCAGGCCCTGTAGATACATGGGGAGGTACCTGGCCCACCTCGGGCTGGCGCACGAATGAAATAAATATTTTATTTGGCACTGATGACATACGTGCAAATGCAGATTATAAACTGGTATTTAAACTGACCGGTTTCTCAAAAAAATTTCTGCCACTGGTAAAAATATCAGTCAACAACCAGATTGAAAAAATTCAATTGGAAGCCGAAGGTTTTGATCTGGCTTTGCAACCTAACCCCCGTCATAAGGAAAGCTATACCGATAACGCCCCAATTTCAGGCAGTTCAGATACCACATTAATCACCTTCGCGATACCTGTAAAACGGAACATCTTAAAACCGGGTGGCAATCGCATCTCTGTTACGGTACTCGAAGGATCGTGGATCATGTTCGACTATATCGCGCTAGAGGGTCCTAACACGAAACTGGAGGAACCAGGAAAAGCTTTTGTCAGAAAGGTTGAACCTGCCAACTATGAAGTTCAGACTGAAACAGGTAATGCTCAGCCTTTGCTGATAGATGTCGAACATTTAACGGGTATGCCGGTTTTGGAAATACTGCTCGATGGTAAAATGATTTTTTCTGAAACTATAGAAACAGGCCGCTATGTATTTGAAGCTCCCATGCCCGCTGTTTCAGCAAATCGTACCAGCAAATACAAAGTATTGATAGATGGGAAAAGAGTGCAGTCAGGCAAGATACAGCGAAGTCCGGAAATGGCAGTCACCCCGGCCGGTTACGCCAGCACAATGATGGGCACTGCGCATTCACGGTGGATGATTGCTCCCGGACCATGGATGCCCTTCAGTATGGTAAAAATCAGCCCGAATAATCAGAATGCAGGCTGGCAGGCAGGCTACGACCCTATTTTTGAAAGTATTGGCGGGTTCAGTCATATTCACGAATGGACAATGGGCGGACTCCTGATGATGCCCACCAACGGAGAACTGCAAACTCAGGTGGGCGATGAGCGAAAACCCGATGAAGGTTATCGCTCGCGTGTGGATAAACAAACCGAAGAGGCGCCCATAGGTTACTACAAAGCTGATCTGACTGATTATGGGATTACCGCTGAGCTTACTGCCACCACCCGCTGCAGTTTTCAACGATACACTTTCCCGAAAGACAAGGAAGGATCGCGTGTACTGATTGATTTGCAAATTCCGGCGGAATACTCCTACCTTCTCGAAGATGTAGAAATAAAAAGAGTGAGCGACAACAGGATTGAAGGCTTCAGCAAGCAGCTTACCCCCAATACATGGGCTGGTGGCATTTCGCAGGAGTACATCATCCACTTTGTAATTGAGTTCGACAGGCCAATTAAAAGTTTTGGCGTCTGGTCCGAAAATGGAGTACAAACCAATACCGATATCCTGAAACTGATTGACTGCAAAGATGCCGGCGCTTTTGCAGAATTCGATACCCGCGAAAATCCTGTTGTACAGGTCAGGACCGGAATATCATATGTCAGCATTGAGAATGCGGATTTAAACCTTACTACAGAGATTACCAAGCCGTTCGGCTGGAGCTTCGAAGCTGTCAGGCAAAACCAGGTGGATACCTGGGACAACCTGTTTGACCGCTTGAAAATAACGAGTAACGACCGGCGGGAAAAAATGCGGTTTTATTCAAACATGTACCGCTCGCTGTGCAGTCGGAATATTTTCAGCGATGTGGATGGCAAATGGGTTGATGCCGATGAAGTTATAAGGCAACTTCCCGACCCTGATTCTCCGGCACTTGGCTGCGATGCATTCTGGAATACCTTCTGGAACCTCAATCAATTCTGGAACCTGGTCACCCCCGAATGGAGCAACCGCTGGGTGAACTCGCAGCTGGCCATGTACGACGCAAGTGGTTGGCTGGCAAAAGGCCCTGCGGGTATGGAATATATCCCGGTTATGGTGGCCGAACACGAGATACCCCTGATTGTGGGTGCATACCAGATGGGAATACGCGACTTCGACGTCGAAAAAGCTTTTGAGGCTGTGAAAAAAATGCAAGCCACTCCGGGAATGAAAGTAGGAGGCGGCTATGCCGGCAACCGGGATCTTGTCCCTTACCTGAAATACAAATATGTTCCTTACGATCTAGGACGTTTTTCCAATTCTCTTGAATACAGTTACGACGACTGGACCGTGAGCCAGTTTGCCAAAGCCTTGGAAAAAGATAATGACTATCAGGAATTTAAAAAGCGCGGGGAGTATTGGAGAAATGTAATTGACCCCGAAACCGGGTATGCCCGGATGAAAGATTCCAAAGGCACCTGGCTGGCAGATTTCGATCCGTATCAATCGGGGGCAAACTACCACTATGTGGAAGGAAATGCCTGGCAGTTGACATTTTTTGTACCGCAGGATGTACCCGCCCTGGCAGAAGCTATAGGTAAAGAAAATTTTATCGAACGGTTGGATTGGGGCTTCGAAGAGAGCTATAAAACAAGGTTCAATGGTATGAATGATCAATACTGGGACTATCCGGTTGTACAAGGCAACCAGCAGTCGATGCACTTTGCGTTTCTTTTCAATTGGGTGGGCAAACCCTGGCTGACCCAAAAATGGAGCAGGGCAATTATTGACCGGTACTATGGCTATGGCTTGTCAAACGCCTATCTGGGCGATGAGGACCAGGGACAAATGAGCGCATGGTTCATTATGGCAACCCTGGGCTTATTTCAGACAGACGGCGGCTGCAGCGTTGACCCGGTCTATGAAATTGGCAGCCCGTTGTATGAAAAAGTTGAGATAGATTTGGGCCACCGGTACGGGCGCGGAAAAACTTTTACCATTGAAGCCAAGAATGCTTCGCGTCTCAATAAATATGTGCAAAGTGCTTCGCTTAATGGCAGGCCCCTGCAATCTTTCCGGTTCCCGGCAAGTGAACTGCTGGGGGGAGGTTCGCTTGTCCTGGAGATGGGCCCGGAGCGGTTCCTGGGTGTTTGTCGATGAAATCGTAGTAAGATAACTTTAATAGTATGATATGAAACTTTTGTTGTATTCCTTCCTGATGGTTATGGTATCCATGGCCGGTCAGGCACAACCTTACAAAAACCCAAATCTCCCGGTTGATGACCGGGTAAAGGATTTATTGGCAAGAATGACGCCTGAAGAAAAATTCTGGCAGTTGTTTATGATCCCCGGAGATATCAGCGGTGACCGTGAAAAATTTAAAACCGGAATATTTGGTTTTCAGGTCAGCACGGTCGGAAACACCGGTGATGCAGCCCAGCAGTTGCTTACGTACCACGCAGGTACCAATGCGTCTGAAACGGCAAAAAAAATCAACGACATGCAGCGCTTCTTTCTGGAAGAGAGCCGTTTGGGAATTCCCATCATCCCTTTTGACGAAGCACTGCATGGCCTGGTACGTGAGGGTGCCACGGCATTTCCGCAGGCCATTGCCCTGGCGGCAACCTGGAATACAGACCTGATGCACCAGGTAGCAGGAGCCATCGCAAGAGAAAGCAAGACCCGGGGTATCAGGCAAATCCTGTCGCCGGTGGTAAACCTTGCCAATGATGTAAGATGGGGGCGCACCGAAGAAACCTATGGCGAAGACCCTTACCTGGCTTCCCAGATGGGGGTGGCATTCGTTTCAGCATTCGAGCAAATGGGCGTGATTACCACACCCAAACATTTTGTGGCCAATGTAGGCGATGGCGGACGCGACTCTTATCCCATCCACTTTTCCGAGCGGTTTATGCGGGAGACGCACCTTCCACCCTTCGAAGCGACTGTGAGGGCAGGCGGGGCACGTTCTATCATGACAGCCTATAACTCCTACAACGGAACGCCCAGTACAGCTAACGACTGGTTGCTCAACAAGGTGCTGAAAGAAGAATGGGGCTTCAACGGGTTTGTCATTTCCGATGCAGGAGGTACCGGTGGAGCCAATGTATTGCATATGACGGCATCCGACTACCCTGATGCTACGGCAAAATCCATGGAGGGCGGATTGGATGTCATCTTCCAGACCAGCCTCGATCATTTTAAGCTTTTCGCCCCACCTTTCCTGGATGGTACCATTCCACAGGCGGTTACCGACAAGGCTGTGGCCCGCGTCCTGAAGCTAAAGTTCGATCTTGGCCTCTTTGAAGATCCTTATGTGGATCCGGGTGAAGCAACAACCTGGAATGGTCATGCCGACCACCGTTCACTCGCCAGGGAAGCCGCCCTGCAGTCCATCGTCTTACTCAGGAATGAAGATCAGGTGCTCCCCTTATCAAAGAGTATGGGCACCCTGGCCGTTATCGGTCCCGATGCCGATGCTGCCAGACTCGGCGGTTACAGCGGACCGGGAATTAACAAGGTGAGCATCCTTGAAGGAATAAAAAACAAAGTTGGCCGGTCTATGCAGGTCAACTTTGCAAAGGGTTGCGGACTGGATCAGGCCTATTACAGCACAGTCCCGGCCGGTGCCCTTTCCTGCCGGGTAAATGGCCAGACACAGTCAGGGTTGTCGGGTGCCTATTTCAACAACGTTACCTGGGATGGGGAACCGGTATTCACCCGCATCGACAGGCGGATTGATTTCCGTTGGACGCTTTTCGGACCCGATCCGGATAAAATGACCTACGATTTCTACTCCGTTCGCTGGACAGGCAAGCTCAAATCCCCGGAATCAGGTACTTTCAACATTGGTATTGACGGAAACGATGGGTATCGCCTCTATCTGGACGGGAAATTGCTTATCGATAAAATGATCAAGCGGTCAAGAGAAACAACCCTTGCCCGTTTCAATTTTGAAAAAGACCGGGAATATGACCTTAGGATTGAGTTTTACGAACCTGTGGGCAACGCATGGTTCCGGCTGGTCTGGGATGTAGGCATAAACAAAGGGGATGAAGAAATGGAAGAGGCTGTCAGGCTGGCGGCAGGCAGTAATGCAGCCGTTCTGGTTGTTGGAATTGAAGAGGGGGAATTTCAGGACCGTGCCTTACTTGGCTTGCCCGGAAGACAGGAGGAATTGATTAAAAGAGTGTCTGCCACAGGAACACCTGTGGTGGTGCTTCTTGTGGGAGGCAGTCCGGTAACCATGACCAACTGGATGAAGGATGTACCAGGCATCATGTCTGTATGGTACCCCGGCGATGAGGGCGGAAATGCGGTGGCCGATGTGCTATTTGGAGATTATAACCCTGCCGGCCGCACACCGGTTACCTGGCCGGTACACGAAGGGCAACTTCCGCTGGTTTACAACCACAAGCCAACAGGAAGGGGCGACGACTATATCAACCTCACCGGCCAACCCCAGTTCCCCTTTGGCTTCGGGCTGAGCTATTCCACATTCAACTATCAGGGTATCCATTTACAATCCCAGGAGATTTCCGCCCATGACACCACGACAGTTACGGTAAAAGTTACCAATACCGGGAAATTCCCAGGTGATGAAGTTGTACAATTATACATCCGTGATGAATTATCATCGGTGGCCCGGCCCGTAATTGAGATGAAAGGTTTTCAGCGGATACACCTGCAACCGGGCGAAACAAAACAGGTCAGCTTTACAATAACTCCGGAAATGTTGTCAATGCTGGACAAAACCCTTTCTAAAATAGTAGAACCCGGAGACTTCCGGATAATGATAGGAGCGTCTTCAAAAGATATCCGTCAGAAAATAATGCTTAAAGTAACCGATTTATGAGCAAATTGAATCTTTTTATACTATTCCCTGGCATACTTTTTCTTAATCTGCTGGTCAGGAATACCGTTGCAGGAGACACCATCCGGGTATTTACACACAACAAAGAGCTGGTAGTAACAGATCCTTCAACAGGTGCGAAATCGCACGAACGCTGGGGACTCTTTCCGGGCAAAGAGGTGCCCATCAGGCAAATTACCATGTATGTGCGCTTTGCCTGCCCCGATACCATGCGATGTGCCGACTGGGATTATTCCGACCGTATCATAATGCAACGTACAGGTGGAGTAAGAGGTGAAAATAAAAACTGGGAAATAGGCCGCATTATCACGCCCTATGGAGGCGCGTTTGCCAGCGACTGGAATTTCACCTGGCAGGCCGATGTTACCGACTTCAGCCTTGCTTTGCGCGACAGCGTGGAAGTCAACTTCATTCATACCGGCTATGAACCAAACAACGACCGCGGATGGCTGGTAACCGTCGAATTTAAGGTTGTTACCGGAACGCCGGTGGCAGTACCCATATCGGTTACAGAAATCTACAACAGCCATTTCCCCTACGGAAATCCGGAACGACCTACTGAGGAACATCTTCTTCCGGTAGAGTTTCATGGTGCGCAGGGAGCTGCATTTGCCAGGCTAAGGGTTATTCAGACCGGGCATGGCATGGACAAACCCGACAACTGCGCTGAGTTTTGCAACAAATACCGCGAATTCTGGTATGATGGCAGTCTCGTTCAAAAACGGCAGATGTGGATGGAATGCGGTGACAACCCGGTATTTCCGCAAGCCGGCACCTGGATTTTCGACAGGGGCAACTGGTGCCCCGGTCACTTAATGCTGCCCGAAATTTTTGTATTGCCCGTAAAACCTAATCAAAAACACACCATCCATTTTATAATGGAGCCATATACAGCGACTGTTCAAAACAACGGCACACAGGTAATTGCAGCATATCTGGTCCAATACCGGAAACCATCGGCAAAACACGATGCGGCGGTTGTTGATGTGATTACACCCACAGATAAACAACTGCATTCACGCAAGAATCCTGCGGGCGCCAATCCGCAGGTTATCATTAAAAACAACGGCAGCGAAAATCTGCGCTCGCTCACCATTGAGTATGGCACCCGGGGATTCGGACAACAAACCTGGTTATGGAAAGGTAACCTTGAATTTAATCAGACTGATACCGTTACCCTGCCTGGAGTGATCAGCAGCCGGGCAGGCGAAAACAAGTTCACGGTATCGCTGGTCAGGCCTAACGGAAACCGCGACCAATTCTCTGCGGATAATATCATGACTACAACATTTGTCTCTGCACCAATTCATGGAAATGATGTGGTGGTTTACCTGCAATCAAACCGGCAACCCTGGCAAAATTCATGGTACATTATGAACCAAAACGGTGAAATAGCAGGCTATAGAATATTGGATAGCCTTGATGTCGAAACTGTTTTTCGCGACACCCTCCGGCTCGATCCGGGTGCTTACAGTTTCACCATCAACGATACCGGGGGTGATGGACTCGAATTCTGGTATAACGTGAGGGGCGGCAGGGGCGAAATCAGGTTGATGGACGCTAATAACAACATCATCAAGGCATTTGACCCGGACTTTGGTTCCGGATTGACCTATAATTTTGTTGTAGGACCCAACCCTGATACCGTTGATCCTGAGAAAAGGGCCATCAGCCTTTATCCTACACGCACCAGGGATAATACAAAGTTGTCATGGTTTTCAAATACGCCGGAGGATGTGCTGGTCAGACTGGTGACCGATCCGGGAGGGGAAATTGCCGAAGAGCATCGCTATTTTAACTTAAAGGAGGGCTCTTTTACTTACGACCTTAGCCACTACCCTCCGGGACGTTTTTACCTGAAGATAATTGTCAATAACAGCGAAGTATTTAACAAACGTATCAGGTATGGCGAATGAAATAAAAATTACCCCAACATCATACCGATAATTGTCGCCGACATCAGTGAGGTAAGGGTTCCTGCAATCAGGGCGGGAACACCGTATTTCGACAGCAGCACCCTTTTATTGGGGGCCAGCGAACCTATTCCGCCTATCTGGATACCAATGGAGGCTACATTGGCAAAACCGCATAACAGGTAGGTGGCCATAATTACTGACTTTTGAGAGGCAAATACCCCTGCCGTTTTCAGTTCGGCAAGGCTGATGTAACCGATAAACTCAGTTAGGATCAGTTTCTCCCCCAGCAGGCGTCCAACAAGCACCACATCTTCAGTTGTAATCCCAATCAGCCACATAAGCGGGGCAAAAGTGTACCCCAGGAGAAATTGCAGGGAAAGCCCATCGTACCGGCCATTGGTTGCGGTGAAAATAAGTTCGTTCAGAGAGGTCCACTGTCCGATCTTTCCCACCACGAAGTTGAACATGGCAATGAATGCAATAAAAGCCAGCAACATGGCGGCCACATTTACAGCCAGCTTAACCCCCTCGCTGGTTCCGTTGGTAACTGCATCCAATACATTGCTGCCGATCTTCTCGCGGCTCACTTCAATGTCCTTATTGATCTCCGTATCGGGAGGAACGATCATCTTTGAGAATACGATGGCGGCAGGTGCGGCCATTACAGATGCCGTAAGGAGGTGTTTGGCAAACTCGAGCCGCATAACGGGATCATCGCCACCCAGCATGGCAATATAGGCAGCCAGGACTCCACCTGCCAGCGTAGCCATACCGCCCGTCATTACCAGCAGTATTTCCGAATTGCCCATTTTAGGGAGATAGGCCTTTATCATCAGCGGAGATTCTGTTTGTCCGAGAAAAATATTCCCGGCAACCGACAAAGCTTCGGCGCCCGAAATCTTGAGTGTCCGGGTGAAGACCCAGGCAAGGGCATACACTACCCTCTGAATAATACCCCAATAAAACAATAGGCTGGTCAGTGCCGAGAAAAATATTATTGTAGGAAGCACCTGAAAAAGAAAGATATACCCATAGGTATTGGTATCCATAAGTCCCCCCAGCAAAAACTCACTGCCCGCTTTGGTAAAATCGAGAATTTTTACAAAGATGTGACCGGCAAATTCAAAACCAATCCTGATAAAAGGCACATAAAGCACCCCTACAGCCAGCAGAATCTGAAAGGCAAGCCCTGTAAAAACGGTTTTCCACGGAATGTGTTTCCGGTTGTGACTCAAAAGAAACCCCAGGACAAGCAGCACCACCATGCCCAGAAGCCCCCTAAAAAGCGTCACCATTGTAAAAGGTTCCTGCCTGGTTTTTGCCAGCAACAACGATGAAGTGGCGGACTGGGTTGCCGGAAACACCTCCTGGGCAGCCTGCTGCTCAACCAGGGTATCCTCTGCCATCAACTCCTGCATCTCAGGTTGAAAAGAGGCTGTGGCGGTAAGGGCAACTAAAAAAAAGGAGAAAAACAGGATATATAAAAGATTCTTGTTCATAGTGCTGATGTTACTGAGAAAACTCCGGTCATGGCTTTGTCAAAATGCTTTCCTTATGAAATCATCGCTCTTTTGCCCTAACGTGGGAAAAGAGAGGGGTATCACTTTTTGCGCCTCTTGATTTCATCCCGGATAAGCGAAGCCTTTTCATAATCCTCATTCTGGACCGACTCCGTCAGCAAGGTTTCAAGGTCTGAAAGGGTATACTTTTCATACACCGATTTTCCATGACCCACTGTTTCCTCATCATGGTGAATTTTCGAAGGATGATCCTCGTCAATATCCAGAACAATGCCTGCCTTGACTAAAATATCCTCCGTAGTGTAGATAGGACATCTGAATCTGAGCGCCAGGGCTACTGCATCCGAAGTACGGGAATCGACGTTTACTTCCTTACCATCCATTTCGAAAAGCAACTCCGAAAAAAATATCCCTTCCTCCAATTTGTGGATTACCACCTCGAGCAAGGCAATCTCAAAAGCGATGGCGATGTTCTTAACAAGGTCGTGTGTAAGCGGGCGGGGCGGCTTAAGGCCCTCCAGCTGAATAGCGATGGCCTGCGCTTCAACTGGTCCTATAATTATGGGCAACCGGCGGTCGCCATTCTCTTCAGCAAGCACCAGGGCATAAGCGCCGGTTTGGGTCTGGCTGACCGATAAGCCTAAGATATTTAGTTTAACTTTCTGCATAATTTGCTTTGCCTGTCAAAATTTATTTTAAAATCAAAGCTCCACTTTTTCACTGCATTCAGCTCAAAATGGCGCTATAAAATTAATTGAAAAATCAGGCTATCCCAATTTTTCATATCTTTTTTATTCCAATACCCACACAGCAAAATGAAATTTACTTAAATTTATTGGCCTCCCATTTGGTTATCATTTGAAAATGACTACTTTTGCAGACCCAAAATCAATTCGTTCAGGCAGGTAAGAGAAAAGAGAGAAATTTTCCGCCTGACGGGTTTAACATTAAAAAAGTAATTATGTACGCGATCGTTGAAATTGCAGGACAGCAATTCAAAGTTGAAAAAGACAAAAAAGTATTTGTTCACAGGCTCGCAGCCGCCGAAGGTTCTTCAGTAGAATTTGACAAAGTGCTGTTGGTTGACAATGAAGGTACCATAGCGGTAGGCACTCCCGTAGTGGAAGGGGCAAAAGTAACTGCAAAGGTACTGGAGCATACCAAGGGTGACAAAGTCCTGATCTTTAAAAAGAAAAGACGGAAAAGTTACCAAAAACTGAATGGACACCGCCAGTCATTTACTCAGGTGCTCATCGAAGAAATTGTTGGATAATTAAAATTTAAGACCATGGCTCATAAGAAAGGTGTAGGTAGTTCGAAGAACGGACGCGAATCGGAAAGCAAACGACTTGGTGTCAAAATATTTGGCGGACAGTTTGCAAAAGCGGGCAATATCCTTGTTCGCCAGAGAGGCACAAAACATCATCCGGGAGACAACGTGGGTATTGGTAAGGACCACACCCTGTTTGCCCTTGTGACTGGTACAGTTGTTTTCAGAAAAAAGAAAGACAACAGGTCATATGTTTCAGTTGAACCTGTAGTTGTCGTTGAAGCTGCAAGCAACTAATTCTGATTGAATAAGGAAGATTAATAAATCTTGCATATCAGAAAAACTCCTGTCGGCTATGACAGGAGTTTTTTTTGTTTTGCTACTTTTGCACCGCACATAAGTAATATACAGTATGCTCACTCTAAATTATATACAGGAAAACCCCGGCGAAGTGGTCGAAAAACTGGCAAAAAGAAATTTCGATGCACGCAAGATCGTTGACACCATCATTGAGTTGCGGGAAACCAAAAACCAGATTCAGGTGCAGTCCGACAATGCCAAAGCGGAAATGAACCGTTTGTCAAAGGAGATTGGGGTGCTGTTCAGGGAGGGAAAAACTGATGAAGCCAATCTGTCAAAGCAACGCACTGTCGAGCTCAAGGAGAATATCCGCCAGCTCGATCAGGATTTTAATGACATCGATGAGCAGGTCCAGGGGTTGATTATCCAGCTCCCCAACGTTCCGCACATCTCAGTGCCCTATGGCAGGGGGGCCGACGACAATGTGGAGGTAAGATCGGGAGGGATTCTCCCCGGATTGCCCGCCAATGCCCTTCCGCATTGGGAGCTGGCTTCAAAATACAACCTGATCGATTTTGAACTGGGAGTCAAACTAACCGGGGCGGGATTTCCTGTTTACCGGGGGAAAGGGGCTCAGCTGCAGCGCGCCCTGATCAATTTTTTCCTTAATGAGGCCCGCGAAAAGGGATATGAAGAGATTCAGCCTCCCCTAATGGTGAATGAAGCCTCCGGTTTTGGCACTGGCCAGTTGCCCGACAAGGAAGGACAGATGTACCATGTTACCGAAGATAATTTTTACATGATCCCCACGGCAGAAGTTCCCGTCACCAATATTTACCGTGACGTTATCCTCGAAGCCAGGGAGCTCCCGGTGAAAAACTGTGCATACAGCGCCTGCTTCCGCCGCGAAGCCGGCTCCTATGGCAAGGACGTACGTGGTTTGAACCGGCTTCATCAGTTCGACAAAGTGGAGATCGTGCATATTGTACATCCTGAAAAGTCGTACGAAGTGCTCGAGGAAATGGTTAGCTACGTGGAAACCCTGGTGCAAAAACTTGAACTCCCCTACCGTATCCTGAGACT
>CAYMXK010000026.1:0-4521 GCA_964393915.1 uncultured Prolixibacteraceae bacterium | reverse complement strand
TTCGACAGGATATAACCCTACAACTCCTTCACCTTCAGGTTTTTCCAATATACTTTAATACCACCCCCATCGTGAATCTGAAGGGCGATGGACCCTCGTCCCTTTCCTATCTTTTCATCGGTAAGGTCAACCATTTCCTGTCCGTTGAGCCAGGTGGTTACGCGGTCGTCTACCACCCGGATACGCATTTTGTTCCATTCACCCATCTTCAGGATATTTTCCTTTTCGTCGGGGATCTGGACAAGCCACCCTCTGCCGTATGATTCATAAATACCTCCGGTATCACGGTTGGGTGGGGCGACTTCAACCTGCCATCCGGTTACCCGGGTGCCTTCGAATGTTGAACGGAAAAACACACCGCTGTTCCCGTTGTCAACCTGCTTGAATTCCAATTCAAGATCAAAGTTATAATACTCTTTGGCAGTGGAAAGATAGCCGTATTTCTTATCCGGGCCACTCTCACATACCAGCATGTTCTTCTCTACATACCACTTTTCAGTGCCATGCACCACCCATCCGTCAAGATTTTTCCCATTGAAGATTTTCACAAAACCTTTTTTCTTTTCGGCCGGAGCAAAGGAAGCCAGGAATAAAGCGGCCAGCAACACGACAATACTCTTTCTCATAATAAATTCTTTATCTGTAAATTAATTGATTTCCGTAACAAGCATGCTCTCGTTTA
This sequence comes from uncultured Prolixibacteraceae bacterium, assembly GCA_964393915.1. GTDB lineage: Bacteria > Bacteroidota > Bacteroidia > Bacteroidales > Prolixibacteraceae > UBA1413. The sequence continues at coordinate 3,839 of CAYMXK010000026.1, read as the reverse complement.
GGAGACTCCCAAATTATTAAAAATTTCACTTATGGCAAAAGGAATTTACACCAGCTTATCCAGGCGGCTGGCGTCGAGCCGGAGAAAGACAAATAGTAAAATCGTAAAAGCCCATAGTGATGACCCCCCATAACTAAAGAAAGGAAGCGGAATTCCGATAACCGGCATTAACCCGATGGTCATACCCACATTTACCGCGAAATGAAAAAACAGGATGGATGCAACCGAATATCCATACACCCTCGAATAGATGGATCGCTGTCGCTCTGCCAGAATAATCAACCTGACAAAAAGAACGACAAACAGGACAATAACCAGAACCGCGCCCAGGAAGCCCCACTCTTCCCCTACCGTACAAAAAATAAAATCAGTACTTTGCTCGGGCACAAAATTGAATTTGGTCTGCGTCCCGTTCAGAAAACCCTTGCCACTGAACCCACCCGATCCGATGGCTATTTTGCTTTGATTTACATTCCAGCCGGCACCACGTGGATCTGACTGAATGCCCAACAACTCATTGATCCGCTCCTGTTGATGAGATTTGAGAACCTGGTTAAAAACAAAATCAACAGAATAGGTAAATAATACCGATGCGAAAAAGATACCGACAATGACCATCGAACGCTTTAGCCGTGTACGCAAAATATAAACAGTAAAGCCAAGCATGCTTGCCACCACTCCGGCAAGGATTACCCATTCCGTGTCGACCAGGGAGCCCGACAAATAATTAATTCCCAACATCATCAATACAACACTTGCCCCTATTCCGGCAGCAATGGCAGTCATTTTTATTCTCTGGTTGAGGATGTAATGCGTGATGATGCTTCCTGCGAACAGAATGATCAGCAGAACCTGGTTTTCCAACAACATCGACAACAAGAACAGTATGATGGTCAGCAACGCAAAAAACAATACTGCTCCAGACATTCCTTCGCGGTACAATACCAGGATGAACACTGCAAACACTATGGCAGATCCGGTATCGGGCTGTATCAGAATCAGGAGCAATGGCACTCCGATGACAGCCGAAATCATTAAAAATGAATTAAAACTGCCCAATTTAAAGTTGAATCCGCTCAGCAGTTTTGCCAGCGCCAGAGCAGTGCCAAACTTGGCGAATTCGGAAGGCTGTAACCTGAGATCACCCCAAATGATAAACCATGATTTCTGTCCGTTGATCTCCACCCCTGCGACCAGAACCAGCAAGAGGGAGAAGATAACCAGGGCGTATATAGGCCAAGAAAAGAATACGTAAAAACTACTGTCGATAATAAGAATAATGAAGGCAAAAAGCAGCGCAGCGCCAATCCACATCAGTTGTTTTCCATAGCGTTGGGTAATATCGAAAATACTTTGATGTTCCTCGTCGTAAACTGCTGCATAGATATTGATCCATCCCAGTAACATAAGTACAACAGCAATAATTACAGTTGTCCAGTCGATATTTGCCCATAGCTTATTCCTCTGTGCCATCGCTGTTTATCTGAATTATTGGGTTCATTAAATTGGCCTTCAACATGTTGCTCTCAAGCCATGCCCGGTTGGGAGAAATTGAATCGTTAAGGTATTTCTCAACAATCAGGCTGGCAATGGGGGCGGCGTAGGTCGATCCCCAGATGCCGTTTTCGATATATACAGAGATGGCTATTTGGGGATTATCCCTGGGCGCGAATGCCATAAAAACCGAGTGGTCGGCACCGTGAGGATTCTGGGCAGTACCTGTTTTGCCGCAAACTGAGATTCCCGGAATCCTTGACATGGCACCGGTTCCCGACTCCATGGCCTGCTCCATTCCATCAATCACCAGGTCGTAGTGCTGCCTGTCAATTCCCGCAAAAACCGGCTGGGTAAATCGCGGATGAATCTCATATCCCTCAATCTCCTTCACCATATGAGGTATATAATAGTGGCCACGGTTGGCAAGTGTCGCAGCATGATTAGCCAGCTGAAGGGGAGTTATCCCCAGCTCGCCCTGGCCGATCGACAAAGATACAATTGGAAGGGCACGCCATCTTGATCCCCTGAAAACAAACCGTTCATAATAATCTGAAGTGGGCACCAAACCCTTCAATTCATGCACAAAATCTGTCTCCAGTGTTCTTCCGAATCCGAGATTGAGCATATACTCACGCCAGGCGTTATAGGCTTCCCTTATGTCGCGGTATTTGCGGTTCTCAAGTATCGCCCTGAAAATATATACATAATAAGTATTACACGATTTTGAAATGGAAGGAACCAAATCGAAAGACTGGTCGTGGTGACAACCCACCCTGAAACTGCCCGAATAGTAACCATGTGCACAGTAATACTGAGTTTTTGGTGTGATAACGCCTTCCTGAAGTGCCACCAGTGCGTTCGCCATTTTAAAGGTTGATCCGGGAGGATATTGTGCCATCAGGGCTCTGTTGTACAAAGGTTTTACCGGATCAGCTACTAGATCCATGTAGTTTGTCCCCCGCTGCCTGCCTACCAGGAGGTTGGGGTTATAGTCAGGCGTATTGGCAAATACCAGGATCTCTCCCGTCGAAGGTTCAATCGCTACAACGCTTCCCCGTTTATTCTTTAGCAGAAGCTCCGCATACTCTTGTAAATCAGCATCAATGGAAGAAATCAGGTTCTTTCCGATTTGAGCGGTCGTATCCGCTTCGCCGTGAAGATAACTGCCCTGGATGCGATTGTGTACATCAACCATGTAGTATTTCACTCCCTTTTTGCCGCGAAGCTCATTTTCATAAGCCCTTTCAATACCGCTTATACCAATATAGTCGCCCGACTGGTAATACGGATTGGCATCGATCATGTCGCGGGTAACTTCACCTACATAACCGAGCAGGTGCGCAGCCATCGGGCGCGGGTACTCTCTCAGGGTACGTGACTGAACGTAAAAACCCCTTACCTTATACAACTGCTCCTGCAAAACAGCATACTTTTCGGGGGATATCTGCTTTACAATTACAGATGGCTTGAATGGCGAATAATCGCGTGCCTCCTTCAGCCGGAGCCGGAATTCATCTATGCTGATATCGAGCAATCCACAAAACCGGAGTGTATCAAATTCCTTCACTTCCCGAGGGGTAACCAGTAAATCATAGGCCGCCTTGTTGTATACAAGCAATTCCCCGTTTCTGTCGTAGACTAATCCACGTGCCGGATACTGAACTACCTTCCGCAGCACATTACTGGTGGCAAATTCCTTATAGGTAGTATCTACAACCTGCAGGAAAAACAACCTGATTAAAAAAATCAGGCCAACCAAAACGAAGATGGAAATTATAAGGTATTTTCTATTCGAATTAATGTCCACAATATTCCCCTCTTATTCCCTGAATACCAAAAACTGGCTCAAAACTATTATAAAAACGGTAAAAACTGAACTAAAAACGGCCCTGACCAAAGTGTGAAAGAAACGCGCGAAAGTAAACACTTCGAGGTAAAATAAAAAAAAGTGATGGATCAGGACCAGGATTGAAATATACAGGATAAACCATCTTAAACCAGTCTGTTTTAATCCAGGATAATCAGACTGATCTGATTCCCTGGCACTTAAAAGCCCGGCTATGGGTGTTCTGAAGTAACCCAGCAGAACAGTTGAAGCTGAGTGCAACCCCAGCGTATCAGAAAAGATATCAATGGTAAAGCCCACTAAAAATGCCAGTAACAAAACAGCATAACGGGGTGTTGACACCGGCAGCAACAGTATGAAAAGCACATAGAAATATGGATTAAGATAGCCACTCAACTGGACCTGGTTGAGCAGAAGAACCTGCACCAGGACAACCAAAACAAACATCAGCGTATATTTAATCCAGATTCGAATCATCGGTTCCCATTTTTTCCAG
>CAYMXK010000025.1:0-22329 GCA_964393915.1 uncultured Prolixibacteraceae bacterium | reverse complement strand
ACCGTGCTTCGATAGTTGTGTTTTGAAAACACCGGGCTGATGCCGGTCAATAATCGGCGGTGGCCAGGGTTACTATACTTGCTTTGGCAGCACCGGAGCCAAGGAGTGAATAAGCCGCAGCTTCGAGGGTAGATCCGGTGGTCACCACATCATCGACCAGGAGTATGTGTTTTCTGTTGATGTCGGCAGGACGGAGGACTTCAAATATGCCATCCACATTTTGCCAGCGTTCAAAACGGTTTTTCCGGGTCTGGGTAGGCGTAAATATCGCTCTGGTCAGATTGTCGGTCGACAACGGTTTCCCAAGTGCCCCGGAGATTCCCCGCGCAATCCAATCGCTCTGGTTGTAGCCGCGTTTCTTCTCCTTTTTCGCATGCAGTGGCACAGGTATAACGATATCAATTTCCTTAAAAGCAGAATCCCTGATTTCATTTCCGAACTGAAATCCCATTTCATATCCTAACTCTTTCAATCCTTTATACTTAAGGCAATGAACCAGTCGCTGGTAATGGCTTCCTTTTCTGAAAAAAAGCCAGGCCGTTGCATTTTCCAGCTCAACCCGACCCCAGAACAGCTGAGCTACTTTATTCCCGGGTTCATTGTGGAAATTTGTACGGGGCAAATCCTGCCTGCAATTGAGGCAAATATATTTCTCATCAGCAAATAACTTACGGCTGCAGGTTACGCACAAATGAGGAAAGAAGAGCTCTGTATAACTTTCAATCCATTTTTTCATCATTCAGGGGTAATTTATAAATCTAAAAGGCTGGGTTCAATTAACATTCATTCAATATGGGCTTCAAATATAATCAGATCAAATCAATCGATGAACAGACAGGATAAAAAATCATCAGAAATTTTGCCTGACCTTGGAAGGATTTTTTATTTCCGCCCTGAATTGACTTTTGTGTTTTGCCATACATGGTGATTTCATAAAAAAAAGGACAAAATGTTTCTAAATAAGATACAAAAATCGACCTTTGGCGCTCACGGTTTAATATTTTGCTAATTTTGGGGGCACATCTGCATTTTAAAGTTTTAACTGCTTGGTATGTTTAAGAAAATTGGACAGTATTTAAAGAGAAAACTCCTTATTATTATTTTTATTGGTTTTGTTTTGGGTGTTGTGGTTACCATATATTCCAACAAAGCGATAGAGGCAACATCAACCAATGAATTTTGTGAAATTTGTCACGTTCATCCGCATGTTTTTGAATCATGGAAACTATCTCCGCATTATGATACACGAAGCGGCATTCAGGTAGGTTGTGTTGAATGTCATTTACCACCAAAAGGTGAAGGTTATCTTGTTGAAAAAATCAGACTTGGGGCAAAGGATGTTTATGGTTTTCTGTTTAAGGACAGTGCTGATTTTAACTGGGAGGGCAAGCGGACTGTTGAAGTGGCCCAGCATTTTACCTACCAGTCCTCATGTGTGGCATGTCATCCCAATCTTTTTCCCAGGAATCTGTCCAAAGAAGGAATGGAAGCCCATCTTTATTATTCCATGAATGAAAAGGATTTGCTCTGCCTGAATTGCCACATTGATGTAGGCCATTATGATCCCAACCGGGTTAAATCGACCAATGTTGACTTTGGAAGAATTTCCTCTGCAGCCCTTGAAGTATTTACCGAGGCGACTGTTGTAGATAAGCACGAGAACTTTAAGGAGACTGTTCCCGGAACTGTCGTTTCCTTTAATATGGTGGCCATTCCCGGTGGATCCTTCCAGATGGGGAGTCCGGAAACCGAACAAATGCATAAACCTCAGGAAGCTCCGGTGAAAACTGTGAATATCAGCCCGTTTTTTATGGCAGAGATCGAAGTTACCTGGAATGAATATCTGGCGTTTTATTCTGCTACAGCGGCTGAAGGACGCTCTACCGATACGGAAGGTGCAAGGCTGTCATCCGATGTAGATGCTGTTACAGGTCCTACTCCCCCATACGGACAGCCCGACCAGAACTGGGGAATGGGTATGCGGCCGGCAATTACCATGAGTTACCATGCTGCGGAAACATATTGCCGCTGGCTCACTCAGGTAACAGGGAAAACTTACCGGTTACCTACTGAAGCCGAATGGGAATATGCTGCCCGTGGCGGTACACAAACACCCTATTTCTTTGAGGGTAATCCAAAGGATTTCAGTGATGGGGGATTGTTCCGAAAGAGAAAAACCACCATCGATGATTTTGTAGTTTATGAGGCAAACAGCCTGGCGCGTACGCAGCTTCCCGAGAAAGTGCAGGCCAATCCGTACGGGCTTAAAAACATGCTGGGCAACGCTGCCGAATACGTATCTGACTGGTATGTTCCCGATGCTTATAGTGCTCTTACCGATGGGGTAACTGATCCCAAAGGGCCGGAGACCGGAACGGAAAAGGTAATTCGCGGAGGATATTTCCGCAGTGATGCAGGTGGAGTGCGCAGTGCTTCGCGTGATTACACAAGAACTGCAGACTGGTTAAAATCTGATCCGCAGATGCCCAAAAGCATCTGGTGGTTATCCGACTGTAACTTTATAAGTTTCAGGGTGGTTTGCGAATATGATGAAAAAACAGGAAATTTATAATCCAATTAACTATAATTCCATTATCATGAGTGAAAATAACTTTTCGAGAAGAAAATTTCTGACCGGTGCTGCTGCGATTGGTGCAGTTGGTGCAGTCGGGTTTAATCCCCTGGTATCATGTTCATCCGGAAATGGTGATGCAGCTGCCGGCGGCGGATCTTTCAAAAAACTGAGTGACCTTTTTATTCCACCGATGCTTGAGAAAGCTCCCGATGGCAAACCGCTGAAGGCCGGTATAATCGGTTGTGGTGGCCGTGGAACAGGCGCAGCACTTAACTGGTTGTCTTCAGGGCCTAACGTTACCGTTACTGCTCTGGGCGATGTATTTAAAGACCGCGTGGATTCCTGCAAAGCGAAGATCAAAGCTGACTTTAATGTTGATGTCCCGGAAGAAAATTGTTTCGTGGGTTTCGATAATTACGAAAAAGTTATTGCAGCAGATGTTGATGTGGTTATCCTATGCTCGCCTCCCGGGTTCAGACCTGATCATTTTGAGGCTGCTGTAAATGCCCGCAAGCATGTCTTTATGGAAAAACCAGTTGCTGTTGATCCTGCAGGTATTCGCAGGATAATGGCATCAGCCAAAATGGCTGAAGGTCTCGATCTTAAAGTAGTTACAGGTACTCAACGTCGCCACCAGGCTGATTACATAGATATATACAAAAAAGTGGCTACAGGTGAAATAGGCGAAATTGTTTCGGCCAATGCTTACTGGAACCAGTCGAAACTATGGCACCGCAATCCACAGGCAGATTGGAGTGAAATGGAATTTATGATCCGTGACTGGGTTAACTGGCTCTGGCTTTCGGGCGACCACATTGTTGAGCAGCATGTTCACAATATCGATGTAATCAACTGGTTTACGGGAACCCATCCTACAAAAGCTGTTGGTTTTGGTTCACGACATCGTAGGGTAACCGGCGATCAGTACGACAACTTCTCTATTGATTTTGTTTATGAAAATGGCATGCACATGCATAGTATGTGCCGCCAGATTAATGGTTGTGCCAATAATGTAAGTGAATGGATTCGCGGGACAAAAGGGCAAACCGACTGTCGGAGCAGAATTTTTGACCTTAACATGAAAGAAGTTTACGCCTACCAGTATCCGCTGAATGAAAAAGGCGAGCCTTCAAAGTCAGTAAAGGTAAATCCTTATGTGCAGGAGCATATCAACCTTGTGACCTGCATCCGTCAGAATATCCCGATCAATGAAGCCGAAGGCACAGCCATCAGTAACATGGTCGCCATTATGGGCAGGGCGTCAGCTTATACAGGTAAGGAAGTTACCTTCGAAGAAATGATGAATTCTGATATGAAACTTGGGCCTACGACCTTTATAATGGGTGATATTGGCTATATGGCAACAGCTACCGTTCCTGTTCCCGGCGAAGCACCTCAGTCCTAAAGAATCAACCTTCTGTTTGAACAAATATCTTTAATCAAGAAAGCCGGTCAGTAAATCGACCGGCTTTCCTTTTAAATGGCTAATTCCTTTGAGTAACTTATTTTATTACAATAAAACGGTCGTAGAGCCAAAGTAGAATAACCGCCATAACTGCAATCCCCGAGAACAAATACCAGATGGAACTGGGTTGATAGCTGTCCCAAAGGTATTTTGTAAGTTCAGATGACGTCATGTTCATAAGACCGGCTGCCTCTGAGAAAAAGTCATTTTTGGAATAGGTATCCGAAATAACCGGCAAATCAAAGCCCCGTGTTACAGTTTCAAGCCGGAGGAGATAAAATTTGTCGGCGATTCGTTCAAACGGACCTCCCGAAATCCATCCGGAAAGCTGGTGGCTGGCAGCTATTGGCAGGAATGAAGTCCCCATGTAAAGGGCTTTTTTATCTTCCGGCGCAATACGGCCCACATATTCAGTAAACTTGGGCGAACTTCCCATCTCTCCAATGGCAAATATCAGCATTCCCAGTAAAATCACCCATCCGCTTTGTGAGGAAAACATAAGGCCTATTCCACCACTCAGGACCAATATTCCGCCCATCATGGCCGATAAAGGCCTGAACCGCATGACTATAGCCGAAATCACCAACTGGAAAACAATAATAAAAAAGGCATTCATGCTGGAAAGACTTACCGCCGAAATGGCGCCGTCGGATGTGCCGATCTTCTGGGCCAGCCATGGCCAGACAGAAAAAATACCATCGTAAAGAATAAATGTATTTACCCATTGGTCGACAAAAACAGGAAATGAATAATACAATTGGTTGAATGCTGTCCAGAATAAGACCATTATAATAAGAAACATAAGGTATCTCCAGTTTTCAAGGGTAATCAATATATTCCTGAAAGCCTGAACAATGCTTTGACCTAATGTGTCCTTGCTGTCTTTTACAATAGGGTCATTAAAGAAAAGAAGTGTAATAAGGTAGTTAACACTCATGGTTGCCATGGAAATGTAAAATACATAATCCCAGCTTTTGTTCATAACGACTCCAGCGATAAATGGCCCGATAAATCCACCAATATTGATCATCATATAAAAAATGCCAAACCCGATTGAGGAAGTTTCTGCAGTGGTTGTGCGTGCTATCATGGCAGAGATTATCGGTTTGAATAGGGCGCCACCGATACAGGTCCATATGAAGGCAAAAAACACCAGCCCAAATGAGTCAAATGTCCTGATCATATAGAAACCAGTAATATAAATAGTGAAAGACAGCATCAGCATCCGGGTATATCCTACTTTATCTGCAATTGCTCCGGTAATCAGAGGCAACAGATAAAGCAGCATGGACCCGGTTCCCATTATGATACCTTTTTGCGCCTGTGAAAGTCCCAGGGCGCCTGTATCTTTCGAATTTACCAGGTATAAAGCAAATGCCATATAAAAACCATACCATGCCCATCTCTCGAATAGTTCAATTACGTTCGATGCCCAGAACGTCTTACTGTACTGACTGAAAACATTTCCCAATTTCACAACTTTTACTTTTTTGTTTAGCCCCCTAATATAGTAAAATTGGACATTGCCCGGCATAAATATGGATTTGTAACTGCTGGAATGTATTTCTTTGAAAATTTGACGAATGTCACTTTACTGTGGAGATGACTGGTTCAAATTTTTAAATCCCTGTGGTAACTGGCTGTGTTCAATTACATTTTGTCTGTTACGAAAAAATATTTGTAAAAAATGAGAGGCCCAGGATGATCAGAACAACTAAAAACAATAGGATGAAAACATATCGGGTCCCTAATTTTAAGCCTTTTCTTATGGAATTTCTTTTCACCTTATTGACCAGGCCTTCGATCGAGTGAATTAATTTGTCGGGAGCATCATCGCTTTTAACAATATAGTCTGCAGCTCCCAGCTTAATAATTTTTACTGCTGTTTCAACATCGTTCTGTCCGGAGAGAAATATGAAATCAATTTCCGGTTTTGTTTCATGTACTTTTCTCATCAGATCCAGACCGGTGAAACCCGAATAGCCATAATTAAGTACGATGATATCCGGGTTCAGGTCAATTTTTTTCAAACATTCTTCCGGGTTGTTGAACGAATTGACGTTTTTGAATTTTTTGCCATGCAGGTAAGAAGTAATCAGCGTGTTGTAAACCGGGTTTCTTTCCACAACATAAATTAACGGGTTTCTGATGTTTTTCATAATCTTCAATTAAAATGGTTTCGATTTACGAAAATTTTATATAAAACATTTCTTATACGGACAAACTCAAAATTAATTGCTTTTTATTTTCATTTTTTTCTGATAATCAGTGCTTTTTAGGATTAATTCACACTAATTTTTAAAAAAAAACTTTTCCATGCGTCCCATTTCTGTAATTATTGTCATTTTTGAACAAATTATGCTGATGTTTTTGAAAATCATAATTCAGGATGAAGATTTAATGCATTCAAAACCGGATTGATATGTTACTGGTAATTGATATAGGAAATACAAATATTGTTTTTGGGATTAATGATTCCGGCACCTGGGTGTCGGATTGGCGAATTCAGACAGACATCAATAAAACGGCCGACGAATATGAGGTAATATTCAGGTCGTTGCTAACGAGTGAAGACAAGGGTAACGGGAGGATTAATTCTGTTGTATTAAGCAGTGTTGTTCCTACGCTTGTACAACCGTTTATTGACATGCTTTCTAAATTTTTAAAGCTTACTCCCATCATCCTTGGGCCTGACCTTTACGAGAAGCTTCCCATCAGGGTGCTGAATCCATACCAAATAGGATCTGACCTGGTTGCCAACTCACTTGCCGCTTTTGATAAATACGGGGAGTATGTTACAGTGATAGATTTCGGCACTGCACTTACTTTTACTACGGTAGGATCGGGAGGGCGAATATTGGGGGTATCCATTGCACCGGGTCTCAACACGGCAGTGAATGCCCTTGCGGGTAAAACTGCCCAATTGCCGCGTGTTCATCTTATTCCACCTCCCTCGGTGCTGGGTCAAAACACAACGCATGCCATTCAATCGGGAATCGTACTGGGATATGCAGGACTTGTCGATTCAATTATCAGGCGAATCGAAGCTGAACTGAAAAGAGAAGTTACCGTTGTTGCCACGGGAGGATTGAGCACTATTATGGCTCCTATTATTCAGGCAATTCATCATGTTGAACCACTGCTAACCCTGGAAGGATTGAAACTGGTAAAACATTACTGCGGTATCGGTAGCTGAGAGATATCTTCCAATGTCAGTAACCCTTTTATTAATAGATTCCCGATTATATCGCTGTTGTTTTGTATTATTGTGGGCGCTAACCTTTGCCTCATTTTAGTGGCTTGGTAAGCAATATAATATTTAAAAATGAGTTTATTCCAACAGAAAACTATAGGATATTTGAAGATTAGAATTTTACATACAGTCCTCATATTTATACTGGCTGGTTTTGTATCTGGGTGCTCAACTGAGAAAAATACGCGAGCATCCAGGACTTATCATAATATAACCTCCAGGTATAATGTATATTTTAACGGCAGGGAAAGCCTTAAAGCCGGCTTGAACCGTATAGACCAGAATGTGGAGGATGACTACACCCGGGTTCTCCCTGTTTTTAAGGAAAGTTATGCCTCTGCGGGACCTATGGCTAAATCTGATATGGACAATGCCATAATAAAGGGGAGTAAGGTTGTACAGAACCGGTCAATTACTGCCAAACCCAAAAGACGTAGAATCCGCACCAGAAGCTACCAGGAATTTGCTCAGCGGGAAGAGTTCAATAATTGGGTAGATGACAGTTATCTGCTTATCGGGCAGGCGTATTTTTACCAGCACAATTTTTCTTCTGCCATCGAAAATTTTTCATACATAATCAGGAAGTTTACGGAGGAGGAAACCCGTTTTGATGCTATGGTATGGCTTGCCCGCAGCTATAGTGAACTGGAACGTTTTACTGAAGCCTCGGAAGTTCTGCAGGCTCTTCAGGCTGATCCGGGTTTTCCACGCAGGCTGGAAAAGGAGTTGGCGAAAGTGAATGCCGATTTTTACCTCAAGCAAAATGAGTTTGCGGAATCTATCAAACTGCTCGAGATAGCTCTAAGTAAAACCTTTTGGAAGAAGGAAAAGGCCCGTTTGCAATATATTCTGGCACAATTGTATCGTGAAACCGGAAATACAGCCCAGGCCGCTGAAGCATTCATGGCAGTCACAAAGTTAAATCCACCCTATAAAATGGCATTCAATGCCCGCATCAACGCGGCTGGTCTTTATTCAGGGCTTGGGGATTCCGAGAGGTTGAAGAAAGATCTGAACAAGATGCTTCGTGATGAGAAGAACATCGAATTTCAGGATCAGATCTATTTTGCTTTGGGTAATATATACTTTCGTGAAGGCAATTTATCGCAGGCCATTGACAACTACGCTAAATCAGTGGCAGTCAGCGTTGATAATGATTTTCAGATGGCACAATCCTCCATTACACTGGCGGAAATATATTTTGATGACCGGAAATACCGTGAATCTCAGTCCTACTATGATACCGCCATGATGGTAATCGACAATAACTATCCGAATTATCAGATGATCGATGTTCGTTACAAAGGATTATCAAGGCTGGTGGAGAATCTTGAGACTGTTGAGGTGCAGGATAGCCTGCAGCGACTTGCCCTGATGCCAGAAAGTGAAAGGAATTCGCTAATTGAAAAATGGATAGCCGCGGAAAGACAGAAGGAACGCGATGCCGAGCTGCTGGCCAGCCAGGAGATTGGTCAGCGGGGTTTTTCACGGGCAAATGAGTATCGGTTTGGATTGGGCCGGGGTGAAGAAGGGGGTGGCTGGTATTTTTATAATCCGCAGACAGTTACTTTTGGAAAGGCTCAATTTCAGCAGCGCTGGGGAAGGAGAAAGCTGGAAGATAACTGGCGCCGCTTAAATAAGGCAACTTTTTCATCAGATGAGCTGGATGAATTTGCGGAACTTGTTGATTCCACAAAGCTGGTAATGAGGGAAACAGACCCAATGAAAAGGGAGTACTACATCCAGGACTTGCCGGTAAATGATTCTCTCATGGCCATTTCTCATGAAAAAATACGCGATGCACTTTATAATGCAGGAAAGATATTCAAATCAGATTTCAGTGATTATACGCGTTCTGCAGAATCGTTCGAGGAGTTAAATAAAAGGTACCCCAACAATGTGTACCTGCTTTCTGCATTGTACGATCTTTATGATGTGCATGAACTGTTGGGGGACCGCACAAGGGCAAACTATTACCGGGATCTGATTGTTCAGGGGTTTCCTCAAAGCAAGTATGCGCAGTACCTGCTCAATCCGAACTTCTTTGCTGAAATGCAGGCCCGGGAAGATAACCTGAACCGCCTTTACCAGGAGGCTTTCCGGGATTATAAATCAGGTCGCTACGACCAGGTTGCCGGAATAACCCAGCAAATGAAAACACTCGAACCCGATAGTTTGCTATTGTCCAAAATTGACTTCATGAGTTCTGTTGCAAATGGTGCCATCAGTGATATGCGAACTTTTGAGGGTCTTATGAAAAAGTATATTACCGATTACCCAACGGCGGAACCTACCCCCCTCGCCAGCGAGATTTTAACCCTGATCCAGGATAGTACACTTGCCGATTATCAGAGATTGGTTGAGATGGGTTATTTGCATGACGAGATAAAAAACGACGAACTTTTAACGGGCATCTTTGCAGAGGATGATGAGTTTGGTGGAAAATTCAGCTATGATGAGGAGCTTGTACACTATTTCCTGATCACCTATCCAAGAAGTGAGGCAGTTGACCTAAACCGGTTAAAATTTGATCTTGCCAATTATAATCTCGATCATTATACCCGGTACGATTTTGATATAGAGGGTGAAAACCTTGATGCGAACACCGCCATGTTACAGGTAAGGTCACTGGGCAACAAAGAGCAGGCTCTTATCTATTTCAGGGCAATTATTCGAAAATCTGATGTTTTCAGGACATTAAAAGGAGTTGATTATTTCAATTTTGTAATTTCATCAACCAATTTCAGGCAGATTGTTGCTGAGAAATCGGTATCAGAATATCTGCGTTTTTATTTGAAAAATTACAGCCGTTTTATCGGTCCCGATTTTGGGGATGAGGACGATGCCGGTGTATCGCCTGAGGAATTGATGGCGAGGGCTCAGCGCGAAGACGAATTGCTTGGAGAACGGGGCAGGTTTGTTACTGTCGACGTACCCGTTTCCGAAGCCATGTTCTCTTCCTCTATTGATACACTGCAGAATTTCGTCATTGCTGTTAATGACAGGAATTTATCCCTTCGTCCTTTGCTCAGCCAGTTTGCCGAATTCAACCGGCAGGAATTCAGGGGTTGGAATCTCGCGTTGCAGATCAAACAGGAGGGCGATTACCAATTTGTTGTAATCAAAGGACTGCCGGGCTATGCAGAGAGCATGTCGTATTTCAGGAAAGTAATTCTGGAAAGAACACTGTTCAGGACCCTCGGACAGATCTCCTATCGTAACTTCACCATTACCGACCTTAATCTCGAAAGGCTCCTTCAAAATTCCGAGGTGGACACTTATATGGATTTCTTCCGTACCAATTATATCCAAAGAGCTGGTCAGGTTCCGTCGCCTGCGGCAGGTAGCACTGGCGAGTCACAACCACCTGTTAGCCAGCCTGGAACTGAACAGCTTACCCAACAGGCACAACAGCCTGCTGTTCTGACTGAATTACCGGATTATTCAGGTCCATTCAGTCAGCAAACAGACAGCCAGCATCTGTTTGTATTGGTAGTGCCCTCTGAAGGATTTAACAAGGAACTGCTGATATCCAATATCCGGACATTCAATGCTGCTGTTTTTGAGAATCAAGCCTTTGATATTTCTGAGGTAAGACTGGATGATTTCAGGATCATGATCCAGGTTGCCGGTCTGGACAACCGCAATATTGCCAGGGATTACCTGCAGCAGATTGTACGTGACAGAAACCTGTTTGCTCCCCTCGGCGATGCCGATTATCGAAACTTCATCATCACGCCCGGGAATCTCAGTATTTTTAACCAAAGAAAGAATATTGCCGAATACATGGATTTCTATCGCCAGTTTTACCTTGGACAATAGTTTGCAGTTAGTCACCCAGGGTTAAATTTTGTTAATGATGCACTGCAAGGGCCTGATTTTTGTTTTCTAAAGAGTGATACCCGTATAATGCAATAATTATGAGAAAAATACACATACTTTGGGTCGATGATGAAATTGACCTGCTCAGGCCTCATATCCTTTTCCTTCGCGAAAAGGGCTATGAAGTGGATACTGCCAACAATGGTTCGGATGCGCTCGACATGGTGGTTCGCAATTATTTTGACATTATTTTCCTGGACGAAAATATGCCTGGCCTGAGTGGGCTTGAAACGCTGAACAAAATCAAAACCATATCTCCCAACGTACCTGTGGTCATGATTACCAAGAGTGAAGAGGAAAATATCATGGACGAGGCAATCGGATCGAAGATAGCCGACTACCTGATCAAACCGGTGAACCCCAAACAGATTCTGCTGACCCTCAAAAAAAACGTCGAGAAAAAGCGGCTTGTGACGCAGCAAACAACTTCAGCCTACCAACTGGAGTTTTCTCAGATAGGAATGCGTCTGAACGACCGCTTAACTGCCGATGAGTGGACTGACATATACCGTAAGCTTGTTTACTGGGAACTGGAACTGAGTTCATCGGAAGATTCGGCAATGGATGAGATACTTACCATGCAGAAGAGTGAGGCCAATACCGCATTTTTCAGGTTTATAAGGGAAAATTATCTGAAATGGCTGGGTAAACCACTGGGAGAAAGGCCCTTGCTTTCAACAGATATTTTCAGGCATAAGGTCATTCCTTTGCTTAATACCGGTAAAAAGGTGTTTGTTCTGATAATCGACAATATGCGTTACGATCAGTGGAGGGTGCTTAGCAGCATTACCAATGAGTATTTTCATACAGAGGAGGAATCACTTTATTTCAGTATTCTTCCCACCGCCACCATGTATTCACGTAATGCCATGTTTGCCGGTTTGATGCCGTCAGAAATTGAGAAGCTGTATCCTGAGATGTGGGATGACGATGACAATGATGGAAAGAAAAATCAGTATGAATCGGTTTTACTGCAAAAGCAGATGCAACGTCTGGGGAGAAAGGAGAAATTATATTTTGATAAAGTGTCGAACCTTAAAAACACCAAAAAGCTGGCCGAATCAATCCAGCAAATTAAGGACAACGATCTCTCTGTGATGGTTTTTAATTTTGTGGATATGTTATCACATGCGAGAACGGAAATGGATATGATCAGGGAACTTGCCTCCGATGAAAAGGCTTACCGGTCACTTACTTCCAGCTGGTTTAATCATTCGTTTCTGTTGGATATGTTAAAGGCGCTGTCGCTTCTGGATATTCGCATAGTAGTGACAACCGACCATGGTGCGATCAGGGTTAATAATCCGGTGAAGGTGATCGGTGATCGTGAAACCAACACCAATCTCCGTTATAAATTGGGTAAAAATCTGAATTACAAAGCTAAACAGGTCTTTGAGGTTACCAATCCCAAGGATGCATTCCTGCCTTACAGAAATGTGAGCACCAGTTATATATTTGCCCAGGGTACCGATTTCTTCGTTTATCCCAATAACTTTAACTATTACGCCAATTATTACAACAATACTTTTCAGCACGGGGGAATTTCGATGGAAGAAATTATGATACCTCTGGTTACGTTATCTCCCAAAAAATAGCAGACAGAATTTGCTATTGAAGGGTTCCCTTCTTCATTTGGGCATAGAGCTTGTTGGCAAAAATGAAGTCGTTGAGAATCTGATTTTCAGAGCTGAGAATATTCATTTTTGAGCCTTCCCAGCATTTTTCGCCTTTATGAATGAAGAGTACACTTTCACCGATTTCAATTACGGAGTTCATATCATGCGTGTTAATAATTGTGGTCATCTTGAACTCTGTAGTCAGATCATGTATCAGGTTATCTATAAGTGTGGCTGTTTCAGGATCGAGACCGGAGTTGGGCTCGTCACAGAAGAGGTATTTCGGGTTCAATGAAATGGCACGGGCTATGGCTACCCTTTTTTGCATTCCTCCGCTGATTTCAGAGGGATAGAGATGATTGGCACTGGAAATGTTAACATGTTCGAGACAGAAATCAACCCTTTGTTTTTTTTCTTTAAGGGTCATTTTGGTGAACATATCCAACGGAAAACGCACATTTTCTTCCACCGTAAGCGAATCGAAGAGTGCGCCACCCTGAAAAACCATACCGACTTCCTGTCGAAGTTTTTTGCGTTCCTTGTTTTTCATCAGCGTGAAGTCCCTGCCGTCGTAAACCACATTGCCTGAATCCGGATCGTACAGACCAAGGATACATTTTAGCAATACCGTTTTACCTGAACCACTCCGGCCGATAATCAGATTGGTACGGCCTGGCTCAAAATCGGACGAAATATCTTTGATAACGGTATTCCCATCAAAGGACTTGGTGATGTTTTTTACTTGTATCATGTTAGAAGCAAGCGGGTTAGTATTAAATCAAAAAGCAGGATCAAAATATTGGTATTGACCACAGCACGGGTACTGGCTTTACCTACTTCGAGTGCACCTCCCTGCACAAAATAGCCAAAATAGGCAGGTACTGAGGCAATCAGGAAACCAAAAAACAGCGATTTTATCAGGGTGAATGTGACATAATAGGGCACAAAAAAATGCCTGATTCCTTCGATATATTCCGTGGTGGTGACTACACCCACCGCAGGGCCAACGAACAGTCCGCCCAGCAAGCCAAAGGAAATGCTTAAAATGACCAGAAAGGGCATGATAAAAACAACAGCCACAATTTTTGGGAGGATCAGGTATCCAGCTGAATTTACGCCCATAATCTCAAGTGAATCGATTTGTTCAGTTACCTTCATTGAGCCGATTTCCGAAGTTATGTTTGAGCCGATTTTGCCCGCAAGGATTAATCCGATGATGGTGGATGAAAACTCAAGGATCAATGTATCCCTTGTACCCAATCCGATTAGGGTTTTGGGATAGAGCGGATTCATCAGATTATAGGCAAGCTGGATGGTAAGAATACCTCCAATAAAAAGCGATATAATTACGACGATACCAATAGAGTTAATTCCCAGCGAATCAATTTCCTGAAAAAGCTGGCGTACATACATTTTATGCTTTTCGGGCCGGGTAAATACTTTCCTCAGCATCCAAAAATATCGTCCTATGTGAAATAGAATATTCATTTCTGAAAATTTCGTCTAAATTACAACTTAAATCAATACATAGAAACAGAAAGCCGGTACAGTGCTTAACCTATATTGGTATTTGAGTGCTTCTGTTCAACCGGGCAAATCTAAAGGTGAAATGATCCTGGCCAGCTAAACTATGAGGTTTATCCTATGCGTTTCATCAAAATTTAGATATCTTTGAATAACCGTTTTTTGAAAAATGATGAATAAT
Source organism: uncultured Prolixibacteraceae bacterium (assembly GCA_964393915.1). Lineage (GTDB taxonomy): Bacteria > Bacteroidota > Bacteroidia > Bacteroidales > Prolixibacteraceae > UBA1413. The sequence continues at coordinate 7,833 of CAYMXK010000025.1, read as the reverse complement.
AACTATTGCATAATTATGGCAGGCGGTATTGGGTCACGTTTCTGGCCTATGAGTCGCAAGGACATGCCCAAGCAGTTCCTCGATATTCTTGGAACTGGCCGTACACTTTTACAACAGGCATTCGACCGGTTTTCGAAACTTATTCCTGTAGAGAATTTTTATGTTGTAACCAGTGTTGATTATACGGACCTTGTTCAGAAGCAGCTTCCTGAGCTTTCCAAAGGTCAGATACTTGGTGAGCCATTGCGGAGAAATACCGCCCCTTGTGTAGCCTATGCCGCGAATAAAATCAAGAGCATAAATCCGAATGCCAACCTAATTGTGGCTCCCTCGGATCACCTTATTCAAAAGGAAGAGGAGTTTCTCCGGCAGATTTCCAAAGGTCTTGATTTTGTTTCCAACAAGCGCGCACTGCTTACATTGGGGATTCATCCCAGTCGTCCTGAAACCGGATATGGCTATATTCAGGTAGGGGAGAAGTCTGTCTACAAGGATTTTGACAATCTTCATCAGGTAAAGACCTTTACTGAAAAGCCTGATATACAGATGGCTGAGGTCTTTGTTGAAAGCGGGGAGTTTTTCTGGAACTCTGGTATATTCCTTTGGTCTCTGCCCACGATTCTGAGAGCATTTGAAGCGCATCTCAGTGAGGTGTCTGTTCTGTTTGCGCAGGGCGAACATCTATACAATACTCCCGACGAGAAGCCCTTTATCAATAAAATATATTCAGAATGCATGGGGATCTCCATTGATTACGGGATCATGGAAAAGTCGGACAATGTTTATGTGCTTACTGCGGATTTTGGCTGGAGCGACCTTGGTACCTGGGGGTCGCTATATGAAAATAAAGAAAAGGATGAGAATGGCAATGTGGTTTCCGGACCAAGCGTATTGTCTTACGACATCAGTAACTGCATCGTGAATATGCCGGGTGATAAAATTGCTGTTCTTCAGGGTCTCGATGGTTTCATTGTAGTTGAATCCAATAACACTCTGCTTATATGCCGTCGTGAGGATGAACAGCAGATCAGGCAATTTGTCAATGATGTACAACTTAAAAACGGGCCGCAGTTTGTTTAAATAACTTCTGCTATACCATCAATGATGGTAAAAAGCCGGGCGAAACCCTATGCCGGGTGGCTTGTTCATAAGCATAGGCCAGCCTTATGAGTACGGGTTCACTCCAGGCTTTCCCAAAAAATGAAATGCCGGCAGGAAGTCCATGGACATAACCCATGGGGACTGAAATGTTGGGGTATCCTGAAATGGCTGCCGGAGAAGAGCTGCTGCCACTGAAATTATCCCCGTTTATCCAGTCTATATTCCAGGCGGGTCCATTGGTTCCGGCGATTATGGCATCCAGCCTGTGCTCTTCCATTACTGCGTCAATACCATCTTTTTGAGTAAAACGTTTTGAGTCTGCCAGCGCTTCCTGGTACTCTTTGGTCGAAAGGTCACCTTTTTCCTGTGCCGATTTAAATATTTCCTGTCCAAACCAGGGCATCTCCCTTGCTGCGTTTGCCTCATTGAATGCTATTATCTCTTCCATAGACCTGACCGGTGCAGAGGGGTGTTCATCAAGGTATTTGTTAAGATCAGCCTTAAATTCATAGAGCAAGACCTGGTAGGAAGGACCACCCCAATTGCGGCGGTTTTTAAAAGTAATATTATCAATTACTTCGGCTCCTCCGGTTTTGAGCACTTCAACAGCCTGGTCAAACAACTTATCAACTTCCGGATGAAAACCGAGCATTTCCCGGGCTACACCGATCCTTGCCCCTTTCAATCCGCCGGCATCAAGGAATTGTGAATAATCACTGTATATGGTGCCACGCGGAACATGTGTTTCAGCGTCGGCATCGTCGAACCCGGCCAAAGCTCCCAATAATGTGGCAGCGTCGGAAACATTCCGGCACATCGGACCTGCAGTGTCCTGGCTGTGAGCTATCGGAATTATTCCGCGCCGGCTCCAAAGACCCAGGGTTGGCTTTATTCCCACCACTCCGTTTACTCCCGAAGGACAAACGATTGACCCGTTGGTCTCTGTCCCGATACCAATTGCACATAGGTTGGCGGCTACGGCAGCTCCTGTTCCGGAGCTTGAACCACAAGGACTGCGGTCGAGGCACCAGGGATTGCGCACCTGACCACCCCGCCCGCTCCAGCCACTGCTTGAGCGGGTGCTACGGAAGTTTGCCCATTCACTCAGATTGGTTTTTCCCAGCAGCACAGCTCCTGCAGAACGCAAGCGGGCTACAATGGGTGCATCTGTACCGGCAATATTACCCGATAAAGCCAGCGAGCCGGCAGTGGTCATCATCTTATCCGCTGTGTCAATATTGTCTTTGATCATAACGGGGATACCATGTAAAGGCCCCCGAACATTCCCCGACTTTCTCTCATCATCCATTTGTTTCGCGATCTCCATGGCATCCGGATTTAGTTCAATCACTGAGCGCAGCAGGGAATCCACCGCTGCAATCCGGTCGAGGTACATGCTACATATTGCTGCTGATGTTAATTCACCCGATTCCATTTTAGCCTGCAATCCTGCAATAGTGGCTTCGTTCAGTTCGAACTCTGCCATGTTGGCGGCGCTCTCTTCTTTTTCTGGTTTTCCTTCAGGCCGGGAACAAGATGACAGTCCGGCCACAGAAAATGCGGAACCTGCTAATGCGGTGGAAGTTATAAATGCCCGTCTCTTCATTTTATTTGGTATATGCGGATAATATTGCCCCTATTTTATACATATCTGCAACTGTTTCTGAAATTAAACTTTGAAGATCTTCTTCCTTATCTTTTCACATATTGCTGATCGTAATATTTCTGATAATCTCCGCTGGTCACGTTTTTGAGCCAACCGCTGTTTTCAAGGTACCAGCTGATGGTTTTCTCCAGACCTTCCTCAAACTGGAGGCTGGGTACCCAGCCCAACTCTTTCTGTAGCTTTGATGAATCGATGGCATAACGAAGGTCATGGCCGGCACGGTCTTTAACATAAGTTATCAGCTTTTCGGAAGTGCCTGGTTCACGGCCTAATTTGCGGTCCAATATGCTGCACATCAGTTTGATCAGGTCAATGTTTTTCCATTCGTTGTGACCGCCAATATTATAGGTTTCTCCGTGCCTTCCGGTGTGGTAGATTACATCAATGGCCCGGGCATGGTCTTCTACCCACAGCCAGTCGCGGATGTTTTCGCCTTTCCCGTAAACAGGCAAAGGCTTGTTGTTTTGTATATTATTAATAAACAGGGGTATCAATTTCTCCGGAAACTGAAAGGACCCATAATTATTGGAACAGTTCGACAGCACTACCGGGAGTCCGTAGGTGTCGTGATAAGCCCTCACAAAGTGGTCGGAACTGGCTTTTGATGCCGAGTAGGGACTATGGGGATCATAGCGGGTCTCCTCCGTGAACATCCCTTCTTCTCCCAGTGATCCGTATACCTCATCGGTCGATACATGGTAGAAGAGCTTCTCCTCTTTGCTCTCCTTCCATATATTGCGGGCAGCATTCAGGAGATTTACGGTTCCAATCACATTGGTAAAAACAAACTCCAGAGGATTGGTGATGGAACGGTCAACATGAGACTCGGCAGCCAGATGGATGACCCCGTCGAAACGGTGTGTTTCAAATAATCCGGAAATAAACTGTGCATCAACAATGTCGCCTTTTATAAAAGAATAGTTGGGAAAGTTTTCCACATCCGTGAGGTTAGCAAGGTTCCCGGCATAGGTAAGTTTATCGAGGTTAAATATATGGTAATCAGTATATTTGTTGGCAAACAACCGTATTACATGCGACCCGATAAATCCGGCGCCACCAGTGATCAGTATTTTTTTCATTGTATCTATTGGTTTTATCTATTTGTATTTGTCATTCAGTCCTTCTCCACGCTGAATCATCGGAATAATTTTTCCTATACGGGCTGCTTTGGTTTCTGCCCTTTTTGCACTGCGGATATATTCGGCAAACTCTCGTTTTTTGGTCAGTGGAAGGACATCGAAACAAGCCTTTAAACCACTCTCTGAAAGTAATGTTTCTGCCAGTTCTTCAGGAAGATTCAGGGGAAGGTTTTTCACGGCTTTGATACCTGCTCCATCTTTCATATTCCGGATTGACTCCAGTGTATATTCCCTGATGGTATTTTCTTCCTTTAGTACCTCATCGACCACAGAAAAGCGCCATTGCCTGAGGGCTTTGGTAACCCCTTCCTGAGCTGTTACCAGTTTGTGTTCTTTATCTTCCAATAAGGCACCCTGGTAAAACCAAATGCCGATGTAGGATTTAAAACATGCCATTCCGGCTACATTGCTGCCTTCCCAAGTGTATACAGGAACTCCCCATTTAATGGTTTCTTCCAATCCTGCGGAGAGAAAAATGCTTCTGAATAAAATCAACGCTTCTTTCCAGGCTGGATTGCTGAGTATAAATTCCTCGGCCGATTTGGATCCTTTCATCACGAGTGTTTTATTCAATTCCCCGAATTCTCTTTTCCCAATTCCAGGCAGACAACAAAGTCTCTTCGATTGTTTTTTCCGCCTTCCAGCCCAGTTCATTGTTGGCACAGGAAGTATCTGCCCATATTTTTTCAATATCACCTGCCCTGCGGCCTACAATTTTATAGTTGAGTTTTACCCCTGTTACCTTCTGAAACGTATTGACCAGTTCAAGAACGGAAACACCGTTTCCGGTTCCGAGGTTGAACACTTCAAATGCTGACTTGTTTTTCCCTGCAAGCATTCGACCTATGGCCACGACATGCGCTTTGGCCAGGTCAACCACGTTAATAAAATCACGAATGGCAGATCCGTCGGGAGTATTGTAATCATCGCCGAAAATGCTCAGTTGCTCCCTGATACCGGCTGCTGTCTGGGTAATAAATGGCACCAGGTTGCCGGGAACCCCGCGGGGCAATTCCCCGATCAGACCGGAGGGATGTGCCCCAACAGGATTGAAATAGCGTAAAGCAATGCAATGTAAGCCTGAATTGGCTTTTACCGTATCGAACAAAATATCCTCACTTATACGTTTGGTGTTTCCATAGGGGGATTCAGCCTCAAGGCGCGGGGTTTGTTCTGTCACCGGCAGAACTTCAGGCTGACCGTAGACTGTACATGAGGAGGAGAAAACAATATGCTTTACACCATATTTCAACTGGCACTCCAAAAGATTCATCAGGGAAACAAGGTTGTTGCGGTAATAGAGCAGTGGTTTCTCAACAGATTCTCCAACTGCTTTTGAGGCAGCAAAGTGAATAATTGCTTTCACATCGGAATGCCTGGCAAAGAAATCATCGGTTTTTGCCTGTTCGGTGAGATCAAACTGTTCAAAAACAGGCCGGATGCCTGTAATTTTTTCGATGCTGTCAACCGTGATTGCCTCCGAGTTGGACAAGTCATCTACGATTACTACTTGATAGCCTGCTTGTTGTAATTCCACAACCGTGTGTGAACCTATAAATCCTGTTCCACCGGTTACCAGTATTTTGCCTTCCATGTATTTGATTTTTAGACAAAGCTAATAATTAATTAATTATTTAGTAAGTCAACCAATGACAGGGCCTTACCTGAAGGGATTTATTTTAATTAACTTTGCATCAAAATTGGGACAATGAAGATAGGCTGTTATATATCAGAGCTTTTGGATGACCATGACTTTGTTGTATTTCCCGGATTAGGGGCTTTTACTGTCCGGGAAAAATCTGCACAGTTTGACGAAAAAAATGAATTTTTGATGCCTCCGGCCAGGCAGATTCTTTTTAATGAAGAGATTAAGATCAATGATGGAGTTTTACTTAATCATGTTGCCCATGCCGAAGGAATTCCGGCACCCAAAGCTCATCAGGAACTGGCACGTTTGTGCGAGGATTTTCTTTATCGCCTTGATCATGGGGAAACAGTTGAGCTTGAAAATCTGGGAAAACTATCCAGGAGTTCAGGCAAGTACAATTTTGAGCAATTTGAGGAACAAAAAAAATATCCCGGTGCTTTTGGACTCGATCCGGTAAAGGTGATTGGGTTAAAAAAAAGTCCCGTTACCCGAGCTGCGCCGGCCGTAACTGAAAGGACCATCACGGGAGAAGGTATAAGGGAGAAGCGTAAAAATCTTCGATGGTTAGCCATTTTTCTCATTTTGGCGGTTGCAGGATTTGTCTCCTGGATGTTCATTGGCCGGAACCATCAGAATATGTCGCATCGGGACAAGCAGGAAATAACCGGGGAACAGCAAGTTATGCCTGTACCAGTTGGGCCCACCCCTCAAGAAACCATAGAAAATGAGGACACAGAAGGGAAGGATGGCACTCCTTTGGTGGAGGAACATCCTCAGACAGGCCTTTATTATTTAATAGGCGGGAGCTTCCGGACCCGGGAAAATGCAGATCAATATTTTGAGCAGATGTCTAAGAAAGGATTCAACCCGGTTCATTTGGGAGAAATTGGTAAATTTCATGTGGTAGCCATCGCATATTTTTTAAATGAACGAGAGGCTGTCAGCGAACAAAATATGCTTCTGAACAAGGATTCAACTTCAGGAGTCTGGATTTATTCTATACCGGATAAAGATTAATTCCGGTGATTATGATCAGGTTAACTGATTATTTTCATATTTTTTGTATCTTTTACGTCGATTTTGAAGAATAAAAACTTAAAAACATACGAATATGGAGAGACGAAGTTTTATCAGAACTACTGCCCTTACCAGTATTGCATTGTCCATTCCTGCGATTCGCAGTTTTGGTGCCAATTTTCCTGCAGGGTTTCAGTTACCTAAAAGGACACTTGGGAAAACAGGTGAGAAATTATCTGCCATCGGATTTGGCGGTATAATGCTGAACGACAATACCCAGGAGTTTGCCAATGAAATTGTCGCCAAAGCTTGGGACATGGGTTGTAACTATTACGATGTGGCCCCGAGTTATGGTAATGCTGAGAGCAAACTTGGGCCTGCGCTTAAGCCATACCGTAAAAATGCCTTCCTTGCGTGTAAAACCGGACAGAAAGAGGCAGAGGGAGCTGAGAGAGAGTTAAATGCATCTTTCAGTCATCTTGAAACCGATTGGTTTGACCTCTATCAGCTACACGCTTTATCAAGTGTCAAGGATGTCGAGCGTTGTTTTGCACCCGGTGGAATGATGGAAGTGGTTAAGAAGGCAAAGAAAGAGGGAAAAATCAGGTATGTGGGATTTTCTGCCCATTCGGTGGATGCTGCTTTGTTGGCCATGTCGCTGTATGATTTTGATACAGTGATGTTTCCTATCAATTTTGCCACCTGGCATGCCGGAGACTTTGGTCCTCAGGTTTACCAGAAAGCATTGGAGAAGAACATGGGCATTCTGGCCCTGAAAGCAATGGCACTCACCAGACTCAAACAAGGTGAAGCGAAGTACGACAAGAATGTTTGGTACAGACCTGTTGAGGAGGAGGAAACCATGAAGATAGCACTCAAGTTTACCTTGTCAAAAGAAGTTACTGCTGCCATACCTCCCGGAAAGTCAACCCTTTTCCTGAAGGCCATTGAATTTATGAAAGACTACAAGCCCATCACATCTTCCGAAAGTGATAAACTGGTTAGTCTTGCGCAGGTTACCGAACCGCTTTTCAGGCATGGCTAAGCAGGAACAGTTTTTTTAGATAAAAATAAAAACGGCATCATTCAGATGCCGTTTTTGTTGAAAGCCAACGAAGCAGTATGGCTGGAATATATATGGATAAATAACTGTAACACCATATTCGATAACAGAGATATTCTCAACAAATCCTATACCAAACCAGCTATTGTTGTGACTATTAAATTCACCACATTGTCGACATTTTTATTAAATACTTTCA
>CAYMXK010000024.1:0-22647 GCA_964393915.1 uncultured Prolixibacteraceae bacterium | reverse complement strand
ATATGGACAAAGTAATTGAATATAGCAACCAGGTTATTAACTCAGGCAGATATGCGTTGTCTCCCGAGTACTTTGCCATTTTTGACAACAACAATAATTCAAACAAAGAGTTGATTTTTGCAGTGGACCAGCGACCCGACCTGAATGGCCATAACCGGATGTCTTATTTCTCCATGTCTGATAATTTCTACGGAAATCCTCTTCAGCCAAGAGGAAACGGAACCGATGGCCCGGCCATTACCCCTGATTTTTATGAGTCCTGGGTACAGGCAAACGGATCGGTCGATCCGGAGGCAGCAGATGCACGGTTCCACTGGAACAGAATGGTAATCCCTGCAGATTCTGCCATTACTGCCGCTGCTTTTGAGGTGAACCGTGGTATTTACAGAGGACCGCAGTATGGTTTGCTAAACACCGGGCGGCAACAGCCTTTTATCAGAACTCCTGACGGACGATACAAAATCGGGAAATTGAGGGATTGGAGAAGAGCTGAAGCAAATGCTTTTGTTGATTTCATCAAGGAAGTCAATTTTACGGCCGAGGGAAGCGACTATAATACCGGCTACAGGGTAATGAAATACCAGTGGAGCAAAGAATCTACAGATGGCAGAAACAGGGGAGAGGCTGATTTTTCGATCGTCCGCCTGGCCGATATGTACATGATGAGGGCCGAAGCAAAACTACGTAAAGGGGACGCTGCCGGTGCACTGGCCGATGTAAACCTGGTAAGGGCTTCAAGGACCGCAAGACCTGCTGTTACGCCAAAACCCCTGACCTCGATGACCCTTGATATTCTATTCAGGGAGCGTGGTTTTGAATTTTACTGGGAACACCAGAGACGCACTGACATGATCCGCTTTGGTAAATATGAAGGTACCTGGGTGGAAAAAACCAGCAACGATGTCAGGAAACGTCTTTTTCCTATTCCGCAGACTGCTATAGACGGTGCTTCCGATAACGAAGGGTACCTGGTTCAGAATGCCGGATATTAAATTAGTGCTTAGTTCTTAATGATAAGACAATGAAATAAACATGGGAAAGAGTGATTTGTCTTTCCCATGTTTATTCTAAAATATGAGGTTATAAATATTTCAAAAAATGAGGACGGTAATTATTTTATTTGTTATGCTGCAGCTTTTATCCTGCAGGAATACACCGTCAGGGAAAAAAACAGATCAGGAAAATCCGGTTGAGATCAGGATTGCCGCCTATAACGTGGAGTACAGTAAAAATGCATCTGCTGTGGAAATTGGCGAAGCGCTGAAATCTTACCAGTTTGATGTGGTTTGCTTCTCAGAGGCCCCCGGGGGAGACTGGACGAGACAGGCAGGTGAAGGAATGGGCCTGAATTACTTTGTTGTAGGAAAATTCTCCACCGCCGGTCATGATGACAAATACAAAACCATTGCCAGCCGCACCCCTTTATTTGGTCTCGAGGAGGTTCTGATGGCAGATACCCTGCATACTGCTACAAAAGCCAAAACCAAAATCAGCAATGTCGAAATCAGCATTTACGCCGTGCATTTTCCTTTCGGCTGGCGCGATCAGGCCCACATCGATGAGACTACCCATAAAATCGCCACATTTGTTGACTACCTCAGGGTGAGACAAAATAACGAAACTGCCGTGGTGGCAGGCGATTTTAATTTTATCCCTTCCAATCCGGAGAAGAAAAACATGTATCACGACATGTTCATGGAAATCGGTATGGATGTTACCTGGAAAGAGCTGGGGATAGATTGCACAAAGCAGAATACCTGGAATGCCTTTAATCCTGAGGATGAAGGCAACGGGGAAGTAATTGATCATATTATGTACCATCCGGAGAAGATGAAAGTGATTGAAGGGCAAATCATCGAAATGGAGAAGCCATTGTCAGACCATAAGCCGGTCTGGGCGCGCCTGGAAATCATTAATCCAGATTAACATCAAAATTTTAAAAGAAGATTCACTGAAGCAAAACTATTAATCAAACCGTATTATGGAGAAAGTAAAAAGAAGTTTGCTTTTTAACGCCAGCAATGTAGCATTGGTTGTTACCGCACTTACGTTTGCCACCCGCGGGGGGTTTATTGCTCCCTGGATGGAAGAGTTTGACCTGACGGGCACGCAGGTAGGATGGATTGTGGGCACAGCTTTCTGGGGGTTTACCCTCGCCATGGTTGTGCTGGGCCCCCTGGTCGATTTGCTTGGACTTGGCAGAGTACTTACCATCGCATTTGTAAGTCATGTTGTCGGACTTGCAATGACCATTTTTGCCGACGGATTCTGGACACTTTTCTTTTCAACCATGCTGATTGGCATAGCCAACGGTAGCGTGGAGGCAGCCTGTAACCCGCTGATTACTGCTCTTTACCCCAATGATAAAACGACGAAGCTCAATCTTTTTCACATGTGGTTTCCAGCCGGGATTGTATTCGGAGGGCTTTTGGTCTATTTTTTTGCAAAAATTGGCTGGGGATGGAGAATTCAGACAGTTGCCATGTTGCTCCCGACGCTGGCCTATGGAATTATGTTCCTGGGGCACAGGTTTCCACCAACAGAGCGGGTGACTTCGGGTGCCAGCTATAAGGATATGCTCAAAGCAACCGTTTCGCCCCTTTTCCTATTCATGGCATTTTTTATGATGTTTACAGCTGCCACTGAGCAGGGAACGATGCAATGGATCGTAGTACTTTTAAACCATTCCATGGAGATGATGTTCTCCGAAGGGATCAGTTCAATACTCATCCTTGTATGGATTTCGGCCATTATGGCTTTGGCCAGGCTGGTTGCAGGACCTGTGGTGCGCAAACTTACAGGGATCGGGGTGCTGTTGTTTTCTGCAGTTTTTTCGGGAATCGGGCTTTATCTGATGAGTATTTCATCAGGAATTGTGCTTTTTGCTTCAGCTACTGTTTTTGCCATCGGTGTGGCTTATTTCTGGCCCAATATGCTGGGTGTGGTGGCCGAAAAGGTGCCTGCAAGCGGTGCCCTGGGTCTGGCCCTTATGGGAGGGTTTGGATTTCTGGGAGGTGCCATTGCACAGCCTGCCGTGGGGCGTATTTATGACATGCAGTTGCTCAGGTATGGCAATGAGTTGGATGCCGGGGCCATGACACTGAAATATGTTATTGTTCTGACAGTTATCCTCACCGTGGCATTCTTATACCTCTTCCTGAAGTACCGGAAAATTGACGCCATTGCAAAAAATGAAGGTTAAGCTGCGACTGCATTGCTTAATCAGTAGGGTAGGGTAGCCCCCGACGTAATTACTTCGTCGGATTTGTCCTCCTAACCCATCAACTGTTATTTCAGTAAAGAAAATTACAAAAAGTCTTAAATATTATTCATAATACATTGAATTACAGTTTAATTTCCTGACAATCTTACTATTAGATTTGATTTCGTGTTTTTAACTGTCCACGCCGGAATTCGGATTTCTATTCGTTTCAGGTTTTCCATGGTTTTGTCGATTTTTAGTGGCGGCGGGTCGAGAGAAATTACCGAGACCGATAATCCGGGGTGAGAAAGTATTTCGAGTTGGAGGCTTTTCCCATCCTGTTTCAAAATTGCCCCGGTTTTTGGGGCTGAACTTCTGTCTGCGTCATCAAACCCCACGTTATTGTTTTTGTGGAATCGTTTATCTCAAACCTGTCTTCAATCAAAACCGACCGGTTGCTTTCCTTTACAAATCTTCGTGTAAGCGATTTCAGGTTATTGCCATACAAAGGCGTCATATCAATGGTAACTTCGGGTGTTCCGGAATCCTGAAAACCTGTTATGGTGGCCTGTCCGTTTACTATCAAATTATTCGCCTGACAACCTAACCTTCAAATTCATTTTCCCATTCTCCACCATCCACGCCGGAATGCGGATTTCAATCCGTTTCAGGTTTTCGATTGTTTTGTCGAATGCCAGCGGCGGCGGGTCGAGTGAAATTACTGAAACCGTGATTTCGGGATGGGAAAGGTTTTCAAGTTTCAGGGTTTGCCCGTCCTGCTTCAAAACTGCACCTCCCTTTACTATTTCAATATCGGCCTGTGTCAGCATCTGCCAGGTAATCCAATTTGTTTCTGCTGAAATTTCAATTTTATCTTCGACAATCAGCGATGCCGGACCCTCTTTTACAAATGTGCGTTGGGCACTTTTCAACTGACCTTTAAATGCAGGAGTTAAATCGATGGTTGCCGCAGGTTGTACTCCATCTTTAAAATCAATGATTTCAGCTTTGCCGTCAACCACATGCAACTGGTTGTTTACCGAAAGGGTGCTGTGCCCGAAATTGTTTTTGGTGAGTAGTTTCCAGCGGTCGCAATCCTGGCAGCTTGCCCACAAATTAAAGCCGGCACGTTCGAGTAAACCGTAACTTTGGTTACCTGGGTCGATTGACCAGCGCACACCCTTCAGTTCAAAAACAAACGAGCCACCGTCCATGTTACCATGATTTACGGTTCCACGGCCTCCTTTTCCGCCAAAATAAAAGCCATTTGTGTTCTTCTCACCACCGGTAAAAATCACAATCGGGTTTGCACCACCACCTTTCCAGGCCTTGGGAAGGGCAGTTGATGTTTTTTCAGAAAACTGGGCTGTCCAAACCAATCCGGCGCCAGCCAGCCGGGAAAATCCGCTGATTTCTTCGGGCGGGGTTAAAAAATATTTTTCGTTTAAAAAAGTTTTATTTCCGGTTTTTGCAGCAAACCAGCTCAGGGTAAAGGTGCCGTACCCTTCTGATTTTTCATTGCAGTCGGCATAACTGTATAATTTATTCGAAGGCGAAATGGTCAGCATTGCAAACACAGCGCTTTCCTTAAACCCTGGAAAACCAGCGAGGCCAAAATCAGTGCCGAAAGCGCTTTCGAACATGGCGGCAGTAACCACCGAAAACTGTGTTCCGTAACCCCAGTAAATTGGGCCTTCAGGGTAAGCGCCATCCGGTGCATACTCTCGCAGGGCATTGTTCATACCCTCGATGGAACGGTGAATGGTTTTTGCTGCCAGTTCAGGTTCCTGTTCGGCAACGGCAATTGATGCGGCAATCATACCCGCGTTACACACCTGGTTCCAATTGTTGGTATTGTTTACCCATGAAGGCGTGCTACCATCTTCAGGCCAGCTTGGTTTTATGCCTTTTTTGATTAATGAATTCTTTGCCAAAGCAATGGTTGATTTCGGCAGGTCACCTGCGGTCCAGTCAAGCGCCAAAGCAATAGCCAGCGACATTTCGCCCACATCGAGAAAATGCTTCGGGTTCCAAGACGGGAAACCGCACGCGGCAACCACTTCATCATTTAAGCGTTTCAACATCCGCTGGTCTTTTTCGATGCGGTAAACCATCGCAAGCATATTTATTCTGAATAGAAAATCACGCGAAATGCCTAACTGGTTTTTCTGGGATGTTGGGTTTTCAGGAATATCGAGCGTGATTAAATCCCTTTTTAAAACTTCCTCAGCATTGTATTTTATGGCCTGATAAATGTTTTTCACCACTAGGTCTGAATTTAATTTCGCCCGCAGGTTTTTCTCAATTTCCCTGTTCAGCACCAATCGGGGCGACTGTTTTTGCAGGTTCTTTTTGAGCCAGGAAACAGTTACAGGATTTTGCAACTTGTATTCTTCTTTATCCTGACTTTGTAGTGAGTTAGAAAGAAACAAAACGACAATCAATGTTAAAATCGTTGTTCGGGTGAAAGTAAAGTTTAGTATTTCCATTTTAATCATCTTTTCAATTTGTGGTGCAAAACACCTCATTCTTTATTTAAATCTCTAACTGCCCAAAATTCAATTCACTTTTATTAACGGCTGAGACGCCAGAAGTGCAGTGAGAATTCTGTTTTTCATTTGTAAAAGTTAGGACTTCATCTGATAATTTCAAAGATACAATTTTTTGAAAATGAACGGCAGGCAGTTTAGGTGCCGGCAATTTTTACTTTTATATAATTTTCCGGTGTCATTACTCCTAATGAACTATTTTTATAATCCTTGATATTCCGGGTAATTATTACATCAACAACTCCACTTATTTCAGCGGAATAGTTTTGTAAAGCGTCTTCAAAATCCTTAAATTCAGAGTTAAGAGCCAGCTTGATTGTTGCTTTGTCTGTAGTTAGAACTTCAGTTATGGATATCAGTTGGTTAAGTTTTTCGACAACTTTCTCATGTTTAGCGGTTTGCCTTAATAAATAATATACATTACAGATAATAACAGAAGTGATATATCCGGTAATTTCTTTTGATTCACATAAAGCCAGGACTTTTGCTGCGTTATCAGAAAAAGGCTTTCTGTCGAAAAAGAAATCTAAAATAACATCTGTATCAATCAGAACCCGTTTCATTTTTTAAAGGTATTTTTTTGTTAGACTTTCTGAGAGTTCTGTTTTATAGTCGAAGCTTTTGGGCGCTTTAAATGTCCCTTTTAAAGATTTCACTATGGGTGTCAGTTCTACCTCATGTTTTTGTTCTTCTTTTGTTATAACCTTAAGATAATTCTCTATTATATCAGAAAGGCTTCTTCCTTTTTCTGAGGCGTATTTTTTAGCTTTCTCAATTATCGATTTCTCGATCGTAAGTGTCAGTTTTGTATTCATTTTACACTCCTCCAATTAATGATTTTTATACGTGCAAATATAATACAAAATCATAACACGTGCAAATATCTTTAAGATTACACGTGTTACTTCCTTATCAACATTTTTACAGTTGATATATTATTTTCTACCTGCAATTTGGCGTAATAAATTCCCGAAGGCAAATCCATTCCATCGAAAACCATATTGTAAATGCCTTGATGCCGGAACTCGTTAACCAGAGTTTTTATTTTTCTTCCCATTATGTCGTATACCATAAGGGTTGTATGGCCGCTGACTCCTGATTGCCAGCTAATGGTTGTTGAGAGATTGAAAGGATTGGGGAAGTTCTTAACAGAGAGATTCTTCTCATATTGAAAGGTGTTGTCTGCAATACTTGTTGTTTTACCTAAAGAATAAAGGGCCTGCACTTCAGCACCTGTCAAATTCCTTCCGTAAATACGCACATCGTCAAGGCTTCCTTTAAAATAGAAAAACGAGGTGTTTCTCCCGTATCTTCCAAATCCGAGAGATAATTGCTTCTTTGCTGTGACCTGAGCAAAGAAGTCGGTGTAACTTGCACCAGAATTCAGGTTATACCTCCTGCCGGTCAATTCAACCCCGTTAAGATAGCCTGTGTTTCCTTCATTACTTACCACAGCCGCAAAATGATACCATCTGTTTTCCTGAAGATTAAATCCGTTGTCGAAGCAAAACCTTGTTACATTATACGGTGCAACTATAATTGTAAAATACAGCCTTCTGTCTCCAATATCCTGATTATGGCCGATTTCAACTATTAAACTATTATGCGGAAGTGAAGGATCGCTTTCGCCAAAGTAAAGCAAAGGCAAAATATCACCGCCTTGATTTTGAAATTTGAACCAAAGAGATATGGAGCCAAAATCAAGGTTACCTATTTTGGAAGGAGGAGCTGCACCCATCTCCGGGAAATCAATTCTGCTGTCTGTCCCATTAAAGACTGCAGCCTTTGAAACCGGGCCATCTTCGTATTGAATATTAAAACCTTTCCCATGGAATGCATTACTTGTGCTATCGAAAACATTATTGTTAGCGTCACTGTCGAATGTCCAGTGTGCAATTAAGTTATTTGAGATGTCATTCCCGGTTGCAAGTTGTCTTCCCTGTGCCTGAAATAAAACTCCGTTTCCTGCGGCAATAGTACGCGGAGTGCCGTCAATGTCACTTCCGGATTTTAGTCCTTGTCCATGTGCAATAGAAAAACTAATTGCAAGAATGAATGTCTGTCGTATAATTGTATGAGCAAGCCAACTGTTCATAATTCCTTACTAATACCAACTAAGTACAAAATCATAAAATTCAAGGAGATGTTAGAAATCAAATTTACGATTCTCAATCGGAATGGATTTTATTTTTTCAATATTTTCTAATATTTTTTGGCAGGTAATATTTAATTGTTTTTTGTCTGGCGGATTTCCCCAAAAAAAATCATCTAACTCCCAATCTGACACCCGCATAATTTTTCTGGTTAGTATCCCGGCTTTTTCAATGTATTCAGCCTCATCTTTGCAATTATAAGATAATAAGCCATAATGTAAAGTCAAATCATGAGATAACTTCTCTGCCTCTATTATAATACCATCGTAAGTTTCCCGTGACAAATCATCTGTATCCATATGTATCGTGTTTTATATTGCTTGCTGGCAACTTAAAGGATTTTATCCCCGGTTTCCCACGCAAATATATTTTAAAATCAGTAAACGTTTGAATATTTAGCAGCATTAATAAATGGTTCCCCCATTGCTTTTGTATCTGGTGCAATTTAATGCCACCCACCAGGTTCAGCTTCACTCACCCTCCGTACTCGCATCTGATTTTTGTTAGCCGCAACTTCTTATGCTCAATGCACCACCCAAGGGCGATAGGGTACCACTCATTTTCGTTGAACACTTCAACGGCATGAATCACATCTTTTTCAATTAATTCCTTGTGAACATCAAATAGCATGCAGGTGTCTGGCTGCTGTGCCTTCCATCCCGGATGATTGAAGATTATAATTCAATCTTAGCGAAGTTTTTCGGGAATAGACTTGCCTGGGTTGTTTATGGGAATATCGAATGTAAATACTGATCCTTTTCCTTTTTCTGAAGAAACCGTTATCTCACCCCCCATTAAGGTAACCAATCCCTTTGCAATGGTTAAGCCCAGGCCACTTCCTTCATATCCTCGCGAATTGGAAACATCTGCCTGCCTGAACTTTTCAAAAATCAGTTGCTGCTTATCAATATCTATTCCACAACCGGTGTCCCTTACAAAGAACCCGACCTGTCCTGATTTGATGCGATAGCCGCATGTGATACTCCCCTCCTTTGTATATTTAATGGCGTTATCGAGCAGTTTGCCCAGGATCTTTTGTATAAACTCAGGGTCGGAATGGAGTATCAAATGGTCAGCTCCGGAGGGTAAATCAGTTTTAAAAGCAATATTTTTTTCTGCACATAACCGTCTGGTTGTAATGATAGTTTCTTCAAATAATGGCAGCAGGACAAATTGATTCAGATGGACGTCTATAGTACCTGAAACAATCCTGGCCATATCCATATAATCAGTTATTGTATTCATCAGCCGATTGCCCGATTGATGTAAGTAGTCATAATATTCCCGGCGTTCCTCCTCAGAAAGTTCCGGTTCGGTCAGAATTTGCCCAAAACCGATTATGCTATTCAGGGGAGTTCTGATCTCATGGGAGATATTGTAAAGAAAGGCTGTTTTAAGTCTGTCGCTCTCTTCGGCTTTCTCCTTGGCAGCCACCAACTCCTTCATCATATTTTTGCTTTCCGTGATGTCTTCCTTAATGGCTACAAAATTGACTACCTCCCCGCTGTTATTCAGAATAGGTGAAATAACTGCATTCTCCCAATAGAGTTCCCCGTTTTTCTTCCTGTTTTGATATTCGCCCACCCAGTCTTTTCCGGAGAGGATGGCACGCCATAGTTCTACACTATCAGATTCTGGAAGTTTTCCGGGTTTCAGCATTCGAAGTTTCTTGCCCAACACTTCATCTGATGAATATCCTGTAAGTTCAGTAAAATAAGGATTAACGTAACCAATATTTGCCTCAGCATCGGTGATTACTATTGACACTGAGCTTGCTTCAACGGCCCGGTTAAGAAGTTTTATCTTTTCTTCTGCCTTTTTCTTTTCCGAAATATCATGAATAATGGAGTGAAGGTATTCTTTATCTCCAATTTTAATCCCGCAACTGAAAACTTCCACATCAATCAAGCTACCATCGGCTTTGCGATGTAGCCACTCAAAGTGGGTCTTTTGACGGGATAAGGCTTCTTTGTATCCTTTTTTTATGACATCAACAGGCAGCGTATTTATTTGGCCGATATTCATTTTCTCCAGTGTTTCCAAGGGCCAGCCATAAAACTTGGCTGCTGCATGGTTGGCATCTGCAATGTTACCGGTTTCGGGGTCAATAATCAGTTTTGCAGCAGCGTGATTTTGAAAGATGTTCCGGAATTTTTCTTCGCTTTCCTTCAAAGCTTCTTCCGATTTCAGCTTTTTAATAAAATTTGTTACCTGCATGACAAACGTTTCGATAAGGTCGGCATTCAGAGGTTTGGTATTCTTTTTCGTAACCAAAGTGATGTTGCCATAAACCCGTTCGCTCTCCTGAAAGGTGATGCAGTACATTTTATCTATTGATAACAATTTCTTTACTGTTTTTCCAATTGTATCAGAAACTTGATTGTTGAATAATCCCGGAAAATCAAACTCAACTTCCACCAGTTTTCTGCTGATTATTTTATCATAATATTTAGTGGTGATATTGCCTTCCAGTTTCCTGATATCAAATCCTAAAATATTTGCCAACTCGTTCAGATTATCATGAATTCCTTCTATATGTTGCATTTTCCAGAGGTTGGAATCTGTATCATATTCCACGATGGCAACAATACTATTATCTTCCAGCAGCTCAAAAAGTTTTCGGGCGGTGTATTCATAAATCTTTTGAATCGATGTGAATTTTACCAGATCGAAAGCAGTTCCGGCCAGGAAGGCATATTGTCTTTCGCTTTCACGCAACGCTGCTTCGCTTTTCTTTCTTTGCTCGTTTTCCACTTGCAAGTCTTCAAGCAAATTAAGTGCTGCGATGTTCGCGTTCTTTAATTCTTTCGTCCGTATTTGCACCAGCTCTTCGAGCTGTAATTTTTCATCCCTCTTATGCTTAGTTGCTTCTTTTATTTTGAGCATGGCATGGATTTGCGCTTTAAGTTCGGTTGAGTCAACTGGCTTGGTTAATAAGGCTTCACCTCCGGCTTCAAGAACCAAAATGTTGGTATGTTTATCTCCTTTTAATTCAGTAAGGAAGATTACCGGAATTTTCGACAGTTGGTCATCAGCCTTGAGTATTATGCATACTTCGCGACCATCCATCCCCGGCATTTCTAAATCGAGCAATATCACATCGGGTTGGTTGTTTCTTACCGACTCAATACCACCTTGCCCGCTCACTTCGGTGTATACGACCGATTGTGGAAGTACTTCGGATATTAAAGCTTTAAGAGAAATCAGGTTATCTCTATTGTCGTCGATGGCAAGAATTTTTATTTTATTAAGATCCATAAAGTGTCTCTTTTGAAGAAAATTCTTTCATTAATATTTTCACAAATAATTCAGCCAAATTTCGATTCATTCCGCTTATAATTTAAATCCGATTACACCTTTTCTATTCGACTATCTTATATTTATTATCCTCACCTAATCTATTTAGCAGGTAATTTACCTCTTTCTTTAATTCGACCATGGTTATTTCTCGTCCCACCGTAAGTTTGAAGAAGCGTTCTAATTCATCCATTTTTACCATTAGAGCCTTTTCTGCTTTTTTACGCTCAGTAATATCTGCATTAAATCCAAACCAGGTTATACTGCCATCCGGCAACTTTTCAGGTGTTGATCTGGAGAGAATCCATTGAACGGGTTTACCCGGTATCTGTACTCTGAATTCACAGGTAAAATACGTCAAATGCTTTGCTGAATATTCAATATCATGGAACACTCTTTCTGAATCTTCCGGTAATATTACCCTGGCAATAGGGGCAAAATCATCAATTACATCCTCCGGAGAACAACCAAAAATGTTTTTTATTCCTTCAGAAGAAACAGGTACATAATAGGTACCATCAGGCCTCCTTGTAAACTGGAAAATTAAATCGGGTACATTCGCAGAGAGTTTTCTAAACTGTAAATCTTTTTCCCTGATTTTTTCTTCTTTGTTCTTACGTTCGGTAATATCGCGTCCAATGCCAACTAAACCAATTATTTTACCTGTATCGTCATAGAGAGGCAGTTTTGAAGTGAGCAACCATTTTTCATTATAATTGGTGTTTTTTAAGCATTCTTCCCTATTAACCAAGCTAATACCATCTTTTACAACCTTTTTGTCGTCATCCAATAGTCTTTCTGCAAGTTCAACTGGGAAAACGTCAAAATCAGTTTTGCCAATAACATCCTCTTCCTTTTCTAAGCCACAATTCTGACAGTCAGCCTTGTTGGCCAACACTTTACGATATTCAAGGTCTTTCACATGTATTGCATCGGGAATGCTATCGACAATTGTACGAAGTAGAATGCGTTCTTGTTTAAGGTTTTCGGAAAGTTTGCGCTGCTTTGCCTCGCTTTCCTCTGCAATTTCTTTTGCCGTTTCCAAATCAAGATTAGTTCTGCGGAGTTTCTCCTCTGCCTGCTTGCGCTCGGTGATGTCCTGATTGACTATAATAGCTCCCTGGATATTACCCTGGTCGTCGAGGACGGGCGCAGTGTAGTTGAGAATTATTTTCTTTTTACCATCAAAAGTGTCTATCTCCAACTGTTCATCCTCGATCGTGACCCCTTCCCGGATAGTATGTACCAAAGCCCAGTCGTCAGGCTCAATTTCTTCGCCCGATGGATGACGGCGGGCTTTGAAAACCCCATATTCCTCAATTGATACGGTCGGTTCAGCTCCCCATATTTTCACCCCGGCAGGATTGCCCCTGACAAGTCTGCCGTTCGCATCGGCAAACCACAAGCCTATCGGAAGTATATCAAATACTTTATTAAGCAGATTCTCACGATTTTTAAGTGTCTCTTCCGCCTGCTTGCCTTGGGAAATGTCTGTGTGGGTGCCAACTATTCTAACAGCCTCTCCACTATCATTAAAAATGGCTTCTGCACGAGAAAGGATATCTATCCAATGCCCATCTTTATGCTGCATTTTAAATTCCATCACAAAACGGTCGATTTGCTTCGAAATAAGCTTCTGCTGGAGTTCCCATGATTTCTTAACATCCACCGGATCGGTTCTATTTTCCCAGACCGAAAAATCATTCGGAAGCTCATTATCTTCATATCCAAGCATTTTTTTCCAACCCGGAGAGTAGTATATTTCATGGGTTTCTAAGTTCCAGTCAAATAAACCATCATTCGAAGCTTTCATTGCCAGATTGAATCTTTCTTCGCTTTCCTCAGCCTTATCCTTGGCAATTACGAGTTCTTCAAATATTTGCTTTTTTTCGGTAACATCAGTAAAATTTAAAATAATTCCGTTGATCGCTTTATCTGATAATAAATTGGTAAAAGTGGTTTCTATCCATCTAAATTCACCATCTTTCCGTTTAAAACGGTATTTTACGGTGGGTTTTTGTCTTGGATCGGTTAAAATGGTTTCGATCGTTTTTGATATCAGTGGTAAGTCGTCGGGATGTGTATTTTCATCTCCGGAACGACCAATTACCTCATCTTTCTTGAAACCAAAAAGTCGCAAAGCATTTGGACTTACATACTTAAACTTTCCAGTCTCATCCATAATCACTACACCATCAGGTGCATTTTCAATTAAAGACTTGAATCGTTGTTCGCTCTCTTCGGCTTTTTGTTTTGCATCCAACAGGTACTCATTAAACTTCGACCGTTGAAAAGCCATACTAATCTGTGAAGAAACAAACTCCAGAATTTCTTTACTTCCTTTGTCATAAGTGTCGGGGTTATGGTAATCCTGCACCGCTAATACACCAATGATCTCTGATCCAGCAAACAGTGGCACCCCAAGCCAAACCTCACTCTTGGTTCCAATCTGCTCAATTTCACCGGATTCCATTAACTCCAAAACTTCGGGCTTTTTCAACAGCAAAGCTTTTCCCTTTTGCATTACGAGCCCTGTGAGCGATTTATTGGCACGAAATGTTTCAATCTGATCCTTCTCGTCTGCTTCATATGGGATGGAAAACATATCATTTTCCTTGTCATAAAAAGCAATATAGAAATTAGTAGTGTCAATGAGTTTATTAAGAAGTATCTTAATGCCTGCCGCCAATGCTTTCACATCCTCAGAAACCAACGATGCATTGGCTATCTGATAGAGCACTTCCTCTTTAATCTCTTTTTGTTTTTGTTCTGTAATGTCTTTAAAAACACAATAGGTTTGTCTGAATTTTCCTTCGGGCGTATAGCCAACGCAACCTTCAAAAGAGACATGTATGTATGTATTATCTTTTCTTCGCAGTTTAAATTGAACATTTGAAACGTAGCCGCGTTTCTTAAAAGCGGGGAAGTTAATTCTGAAATGTTCAACGAAGTCGGGATGCAAAAAATCACCATACCATTTACCAATCACTTCATCTCTTTCATAGCCAAGAGTCTTTGACCACATTGGGTTAATGTCAATAAAGCATCCATTTTCATCCAGCGATTGATATGATAGAGGGGTGTTATTGTAAAAGGCGCGATATCTTTCTTCACTCTCACGAACCTTTTCATGTGCTTTTAAAAGCTCTTGTTCACTTCTTTTCAATTCAGTTACATCCTGATGTGCCCCCAGCATTCTGATGGGCTTTCCGTTTTTATCGCGAATTGCTAATCCCCGGCAACGTATCCATACCGTTGAGCCGTCTTTATGTGTGTATCTAACAATTTGGTCATAAGGATGATCAGGGTTCTCGCAGTGTTTGGTGAGGTTGTCCGATGCCAGTATTAAATCATCCTGATTAATAATATTTTGCCAGGCACCAGACTTATGTGGCATTTCGGCTGGATTATAACCGAGAACCGTCCAGAATTTAGGATTCATCCATTCATTTTCCGGATTCTCCAAATCCCAATACCATAAACCATCTAAGGCACTTTCCTGAATAAAATCAAAAATACTTTCATCAGTTCTAATTAACCCGTAAAGTTCTTCTTTTAGATACATCGCGTTGGTTCTTCAGTTTTACTTTAGTATTAGCTAATACGTAACAGTGTATTTCTTTAAGTTTCCCCAAAGATAAATTTTTAAAACTTTCGTGCAATATTAGATACATTGCCGTAATTATTACATAAACAAAGTAGAATCCCTGTTTTATCTGAAAGCGGATATCGGCCAAAACAGCATGCAGTAGCCTCATACTAAGTTTCTCCCTTTCAGTTTGATAAAAATATCCTCCAAAGTGGCCTTGCAGCTGTGTATTGTTTTAATTTCGGCGGATTTTAAAATGTTCATAAACTCGACGTTCTCCCCCAGATTCTGCAAATCAAAGTTTCGCTCCTGCTTGTTGCCATTCAGCTGGAATTCGACATTCACAATGCGCTTGCCGTGCTCAATCATCAATTCCTTGGGAGAACCGATTACCACAAATTATAGGTAAAATTTAGATTTTCAACCTGTATCATAGCATATTGTTCTTATGGTTTAAGCATAGCCGCCAAACCAAATGTAATTCCTCAAATTTTAAAGTAACTACTCTCTTTCCAGGTAGGACATATTTATCATTTCAACTTCTCCATTGGCCCATACTTCATTGTGAAAAACATATTTGTCCCCCATAGTATATAGTCTGAATCTATATTCTTTACCCCCTGCATATCCCTTCATATTGTACACATTTCCTTTGCGTGTTCCCCTGGCGATAAAATTGCCTTGTTGCATTGTAACATAGTCTTTTTTTACAACCAGAGTCATGTCGCGGGTCAGGTCTTTACTATCTTTGTAACTATGAGCCGTTATCGTTATGGTTGAATCATTTTTAATGCTCATTGTTTCCTTATAATCTTCCTTTTTAACCGGATTGTTGTCCGAAACAAGAATACTGTAATTATGCCACTTGCCTTCTAAAAACGAAACAAGGCGGTTGGCATTTTGATTATCGGTCCCTTGTTTTTGTAATTTGGTCATACCTGAGAAATCAAGGGTTCCCTTAAAAAATTCCAAAATTTCATCTTTTATTTTTTCAGGATGTTCGTGCCCAATTCCTTCGTATGTTTTAAACCGTGCATTTACATTTATCTTTTTATAAATATCCATACAACTGTTCCACCGGGTTGGCTGCATTTCTTTACCAAGCAGCTCAAAAACTAAATTTCTTTCATTTATGTCATATCCATCTTCATAAGGAATTGCATCGTTTTGATCTAATTCGCCCATAAAGTAAAACTGTGGAGTTCTGGAAAAGGAAATCGAGTCAAATGGTATTCCGAAGATATTTTGAAAGTCGCCGGTTCCCAATGGATAATCTAGTGGTTTGCCATCTGATTCCTCAGTTGGCAACATAAGAAGTCCGTTTACTCCACCGGCGGCAGAGGCTTGTATTTTATCAGGATGAATCAATGTAAACCTGTTTGTAAAACTTCCAGAAGCGGAAAATCCGATCATAAAGAACTTGTCATGAGCGGTATAACCCGATTGGGCGAGCTGATTTTCAGCATCTTTAACCATTGCCAGCAATTGAAGGTCTATTCGTTCGAGCGGGTTGTCCTTTTGCAGCATGACATCTCTGTCCAAAGCATGCGTATATATCTTCCATTCGCTTTCAGAACGAGGAAAAACCGGAACTAAAAGTGGATATTTTAGTTTTTGTGCCACATAGTTTCCAAAATAAAAATCGAGTGTTGCTGTTCGTTTGGCTTTTTCAATATGTTTATCCAAATCATCGTCAACGAAACCCGAATTATTGGGTTCTACAATAAGTACTAATTTTTTTTCAAAAGATGCCCCCTCAGGAATATAGAGAAAATAGGGGTAATTAAAACCTTTTGACGGGCTTGCTTCTGTTAGAACGATTTCTCCTCTTTCAGATTCGGATAAACACGATTGAAGTATCGCCGCCAAACCAAATGCAATTCCTAATATTTTAAAGTAACTCATTGGTGTTTAATTAATATTTGTGTTGATATTGTATTTAATATCAGTGATTTCAAGTTCTAACCATGTCCAGTTCCCTTCATCGGTTTCCCATGTGGCTTTCATTTTCGAAGGGACTTTAATACCTTCAAATACGGCATAACCGTCAACTGTTAAAACCCATGGATAACGCTTCGCATCCGCTTCGTTTCCTTTAAAACGAAAAGCAATAAATTTAATAAAATCCCCCTTTTTATCAAAATAAAATGTGCCACTTCCCGAAGTTCCGTTATAGTTCATGGTCGCTTTTGCCGAAAATTCATCAATAGTTTCCCAACTTATGTAAGGACTTAATGCAAGCGACGGATACCAAACTAATTCACCCAAATACCGCTGAATAGTACCTTCATCCATGCGTTGCCCTTTTTCGTTAACCACATTGATAAGGGAATTCATTTTTATAAGCATTTCGCCTTTGCCGTTAACAAATTTGTCGCGGCCTTTTATGCTTATCAATGGCATCAGGTTCATGTCCACAGTCCAGATAAAAGCCGGGACACCCATTACTGTATATTGCTCAGCTTCTGCCGGTATCCAGTTCTTCTGTTCCGGCTTCATTTTCATCAGGGCTTTCTGTTTTACATAGGCAGACTGTATGTAAGGTTTTCCTACCATGCCGGTATTTAGTATCCATCTATAGACTGGTGCCGGAAGTTTTTTCGCATCCATATCGGTAAAAATTTTTGATGCAGAAATGTCTGTCCCGGAAAGAATTGTCCGAGTTTCACGGGTAAACATTTTATTCAGGTATAATGATGAAATCGAAAACACCACCACAACTAAAATTATCACATTGGGAATCATCCCGAATTTGGCATCGCTCCATGTGCTGATAATCAGAGCGCTTGAAATTACGACCGCACCTATGGCAAAAGCGAGCCACAAATTCTTTTCAAGCAGAAAATAAACAGCTGACATTACAAATAATGTAAAAGCGATGAGCCAAAAAATCGCCGACGTAACAGATATTTCTGATGATAATGATTGGATTTGCACTAATTTAAAACCCTTTACAAAACCCATTAAATGAATGGCGCCGTGCAGAAAAACGATGATTGAAAAAAGGTGCTTCATGATTATAAAGTTTGAGACAGTGACCGCCTTTTGATAAAGCATTCCACAGTATAGATTTTCAGTATATTTTTTTATTTGTAGAAAAGTTTCTTAAGTGTTCTGATTGTTCTGTGAATCCAATGGTTCCTTACATGGTACATTTGAAATTCTTACCTCAACAAATTTGCCGTTTTCGAAGATCAGTTCAGGCTTACTTTCCTTTCCCTGAAACTTACAGTGAACATGAATTGGTTCATGCTCATGTGAATAGAATAAGATAATCAGTCCAAAATATTCATACAGCTTTGGCATTTCATTTTTGTTTCAAATTTACCCTATCTCACGATAAATTCATTCTTTGCTTTAGATTTTAACCCAGATAATTCCAAATTTGTCAACATTTACATCCAATCTAGTTTTATATCTGACTTGTTATCCTACAAACTACAATGTCACCATCACTTGTTTCGTTTATCACTAAGGCAGGTGGTAATTACTAGATTTGTAATGAATCATAAGCGCTTCATACAGCGTATTCCACAATATTATATCGCATCTCACATCGGGGTTACACCTCAGGCTTTATGCAGGATTAAAAAAAAAATACTGGGCAAGAATTTATGAATTTGGGTTCATTAACTGCAATCCAATAATTAATAGATTTGCAATTATTCATTTCGGATAGTATGATAATTGATTTACAGATAAGTGTTTTCTGAATATTTGGATGAACTAGATTAAAAGTCTCAAAATTTTGAATTCACAGATGAGGAAGTAATTCACTTAACGCAACATAAATATGATTAAGGTTGAAAATCTAAACTTTACCTATAAGAAAACCCGGAAGAAGGCCATACAGGAAATGAACTTTGACGTGAAGGAAGGGGAGGTTTTTGGGTTTTTGGGGCCAAGCGGCGCAGGAAAAACCACTACACAAAGGCTTATTATCGGATTACTGCGAAACTATCAGGGAAAAATTGAAGTTCTTGGTAAAGAGCGTAATCAGTGGGGCAAAGATTATTACGAGAACATTGGTGTTGCATTCGATTTCCCTAACCTATACACCAAGCTGACAGCCAAAGAAAATTTGCAGCTTATTGGCGCATACTATAAAATGGATTGTATAAGTCCCGATAAGTTGCTGGATAGGGTTGGCCTGTTGCCCGAAAAAGATGTGCGCGTGGAAAATTTTTCAAAAGGGATGAAGATGCGCTTAAACTTCGTGCGGTCAATTATGCACAATCCCCAGCTAATGTTCTTTGATGAGCCAACCTCGGGTCTCGACCCCATGAATGCGCATATTATAAAAGAAATAATTCTTGAGCAGAAGAGAGCCAATAAAACCATCTTCCTCACAACCCACAACATGACTGTTGCCGAGCAACTTTGCGACCGGGTGGCCTTTATTGTAGAGGGAAAGATTGTGGTAATCGGTTCTCCAAAGGAACTTATGATTGAACATGGCAAACGCATTGTGGAGGTTGAATACCAAAAGAATGGCAGCATCCTCAAACAAAGTTTTGATTTACATTCCTTAAGTGAGAACAGCAGTTTTATGGACATTCTAAGGACTGCCGAAGTAAAAACCATTCACAGTTGCGAAGCCACCCTGGAGGATATTTTCATTAAACTAACCGGGAGAAACTTAGTATGAGGTTACTTCATGCCGTTTTGGCCGATATACGCTTCCAGATAAAACATGGGTTCTACCTTGTTTATGCAATAATTACAGCAATGTATTTAATCATACTGTCGTTTTTACCCGAGAATATTCTATCCATTGCATTGCCCCTAATTGTATTTTCTGATCCATCAGTATTAGGGTTATTCTTTATTGGGGGAATTATTCTCATGGAAAAAGGGCAGGGAGTATTGATGGTCTTGGTTGTTTCGCCATTGCGAACCTCCGAATATATACTTTCGAAAGTTATATCCCTGACAATCGTTTCGGTATTGGCAGCTTTTGCCATTACGTGGTTTAGCTATTATCCAACAGTAAACTGGTGGCTGCTTTTGGTGGCAACCATTCTTACATCAGGCATTTTTACCTTGCTGGGTATTATGATCAACGCAGGGTGCAATACAGTAAACCAGTATATGCTGAAAACCATTCCGTACATGCTGCTTTTTATCCTGCCTTGTTTTACTTTACTTGGGTTTCCATATTCAGAATTATTTGTCATAATCCCAAGTGTGGCCGCATTGAAGCTCATGCTGGGAGCCTACCATGGAATATCCGGCTTTGAAATGGCAGCTCTGGCGATCTATCTTTTCGCCATCAACTATATCCTCCTGAAACTTGCAATTACAACTTTTGAAAAAAGAATCGTTTATCAGGACTAAATATGATACAGATTACACTTTTTAAAAACGACCTGAAACAGATTGTGCGTGATCCCATCATGACCCTATTGCTGTTTGCTCCATTGTTGGTAATTGTTGTTTTCAAATTGCTTGAATTGTTCCTTGCGCCATACCTTGTTGCTAAAGCCGGATTTGACATCACACCCTGGTTTCCTTATGTTTTGTCATTCGTATTGTTGCTGAATTCGGGTATGTTAGGAATTGTTACCGGTTTTATGATGCTGGACGAGCGCGATGGCAACATTTCACAGCTATTGGAAATAACACCACTTGGTAGAAGTGGCTATTTGACAAACCGGCTTGCATTTGCTTCCATTTTGTCAATCGTTTACGGATTTATCGGTATTGCTGTTTTTAAATTGCCCGATTTGTCATACTTTTCCATTGTTCTTCTATCTGTATTATCGGCATTCTATACAGCAATAATCGGTTTGCTGATATTTTCCGGAGCGGAAGATAAAGTAAAGGGACTAACCTTTGCCAAAGGACTTAATACTTTGGTGCTTTTCGCCTTTACCGATTTGTTTGCACTCCCATGGCTTACTTTTTTGTCATGGTTTTTTCCACCCTATTGGGTTACAATGATTATCAAAACACCTTATTCACTATTTGTCATCTGCCTTGCAATTATTATTCATGTGGCCTGGTTAGGGATATTGATTTTTCGATATGCCAAAAGAGAGTCTTAGATTTGATTTATTTTTATGAAAACTATTATATCTAAACATAGCGCTAAACTATCGCAAATCATTCTACTATGAAATTTCTGATAGTACAACCTTCCAGTTTCCTAAATAGCCAGATAAAGAATTACTGCTTTAAGGAATCCGAAATCTATGATGCAGATGTTAATAATAACATAATTCAGGATTTTCAAAATTGAACCTCGATGGGAATTGCTTTTTCGAATTGAACCCGAAGAAATTCAACCCACTTCAAGGAAACCGAGCTACCGGAGAAAGTGGTCATTCTTATTTTCAGTAAATTTGTGCCTGGATTGGTACCTGAGTAGCTACGATTTATTTATTAATAAAACTAAATTGATTGAAGCTAAATAAACAAAAGAAATATGGATACAATTGTTAAACTTGAAAAGCATATGACATTTGTGCATGAAGTGGATATTAAAACATCCCCTGATAAAATATGGGATTTTCTCATAAATATTAATGAAAATTATTCCGTATGGCATCCGAAAGACCATATTTTGTTTCAATGGACTAAGGGAGCACCGTTTAAAACTGGATCAACTTTTTATGCTGAGCAGTACATGATGGGTGAGAAAGTAAAATACAATGGAAAAATTACTGAATCAATTCCGGGCGAAAAAATTACGATGACCTTTTCATTCCCTCTCTCTCTAATTACCGAAAAAATTGAAATGATAATTGAAAACAAGGGAACAAATTCAACATTTAAACACATAACTTACATGAAATTCAAGTATTTATCCCGAACAATATTCAAGAAGCAAAATATTAAATTGCTAAATGACATGGATGTCCATATTAGAGAAGAGGGTGAAAATATGAAAAGGATTCTTGAATCTTTGGGAAACTAAGAAAATTAAACGCTATTTCGTTGTACCGCATGCTAAGAATACAGAGTATCACATAAAAACAGGAGGAAACATGAAAATCACA
This sequence comes from uncultured Prolixibacteraceae bacterium, assembly GCA_964393915.1. Lineage (GTDB taxonomy): Bacteria > Bacteroidota > Bacteroidia > Bacteroidales > Prolixibacteraceae > UBA1413. The sequence continues at coordinate 856 of CAYMXK010000024.1, read as the reverse complement.
TTGATTATTATCGTAGCGATTTTAGTAATATTTGCGATTGTATTTGTTTACTATGGAGCGTTAATTAAAGTAACCTGTCGGATTGAGAAACAAGGAGGAGAAAAACTGATTTATAAACAAATGACTGGTAATTATGCAAAAAGTGCAACGCTAATGGATGAGATTTACTATTCATTACTTAACGACTATGCTATTGATACCTACAAAGGGTTTGGAATTTACTATGACAACCCGAAAGAAGTGGAAAAAAGCAAGTTGCGTTCTGAAATCGGTTGTATTATCGAGGATAAGGACAGTTCCAAATTGACACAGATTCCTGAAGGGTTAAGTATAAAAACATTTCCAGAAAGGTCATATATAGTTGCCGAATTTCCAAGTAAGGGAAAATTGTCAATTTTGTTTGGCATAATGAAAGTATATCCGGCAATTGAAAAGTTTGTAGAAAAAAATGGATATAAAAAGGAAGGTGCTGTAATGGAAATATATGATGTCCCAAATAAGAGAATCGTTTATAGAAAAGAAATTATCGTTTAAATGGTATGGATACTTTTGTTGGTGAGAATATTATTACGGAAATAATCTGCACAAGTGCACTTAATAAATTAAAGAAGATAGCAATAGTGCAAGAACAAATTGAGACCATTTTCAGACACCAGGTTAGCAGTGATAAAAAAGTAAAGAATGCTTATCTGCTTGTTCATTCTGAAAAGCTAGGTATTGACATCAATATTGCCGAAGGAAAAACAGGAGAAATTCAAGCAAATCCAAAGCAGGCAAATCATCTCGCTTCCGTGGGCAAATGAGAGTGTAAAATAAACTCTGTCTAAGCAAAAAAGATTGTTATACTTGTAAAGAC
>CAYMXK010000023.1:13720-22721 GCA_964393915.1 uncultured Prolixibacteraceae bacterium | reverse complement strand
ATCCTGCCATTTACTCGGGTGGCGAAGATGAATGGAAGAAGCTTTGTGAGCGGAATGATGTAGACCTCGTCTATATTTGTACGCCATGGCACCTGCATGCACCACAGGCAATTTATGCTATGGAAAATGACAAGCACGCCGTTACGGAACTTCCTTCTGCACAGACTATTGATGATTGCTGGAAGCTTGTCGAGACGTCCGAAAGAACGAAAAAGCACTGTATGCTTCTCGAAAACGTATGCTACGACTTCTTTGAAATGCTTACTCTGAATATGGCCAGACAGGGCTTTTTCGGTGAAATCATTCACGGGGAGGGTGCATATATACACGACCTCCTCAATGCCAATTTCAATAAAAACGGCTATTCCAATATGTGGAGGCTGGAAGAAAACTCAACCAGAAACGGGAATCTTTACCCCATGCACGGACTGGGTTCCATTGCGCAGATCATGGACATCAATACCGGTGACAAGATGGATTTTCTGGTTTCCGTTTCCTCCAACGATTTCATGATGGGACAAAGGGCAGAAGAGCTTGCAGCCAATGATGATTTCTGGAAGAAGTATGTCGGAAGGGACTACCGCGGCAACATGAATACCAGCATCGTTAAAACCAGCAGGGGAAAATCCATCATGTTGCAGCACGATGTTACCTCTCCACGCCCCTATTCGAGGATTCATCTGGTAAGCGGGACCAAAGGGGTTGCACTCAAATACCCCGAACCCGCCAGAATTGCAACCAGTCACCAGGGATGGTTGTCTGACGAAGAATTTAAGGCGATCGAGGAGAAATATACACCTGAAATCACCAAACGGGTTGGTGAAATGGCCAGGGAGGTAGGCGGACACGGAGGAATGGATACCCTGATGGACTGGAGACTGATCGATTGTCTGCGCAACGGACTGCCTCTAGACATGAATGTATATGACGCTGCCGCCTGGAGCGCAATAATCCCGCTGTCGGGCTGGTCGGTCGCCAATGGCTCAATGCCTGTTGAAGTACCTGATTTCACGGGAGGGTCGTGGAAGTCCAATAAACCCTTAATGGACATCAACCTTGAAAAGGGTGGAAATACAAAACTGATAGAGAGTAATAAATAAATCCAGCCGGTTTTATCCCATCATCCGTACCATCAGGCAGCCGGATTTGAAGGGATGCAGCCGGAACATCTACTATGTAAGTGAATAACCGGGTTTCCCGGATCGTTTGTGATCCTCGAAACCCGGATTCCGGATTATTTCAGCCGGGAATAAATGACAATACGAACTGAATATCATTGATTAAACACATATAGTTTCGCATGAAAAACCTATGCCCAGCGGTAATTCTGCTTATTGCACTGACTTTAGTTATTTCTACCCTTGTATTTGCCGGGGAGAAACCCAGGGAAGTCATCGTAGTGTTCAAAACGCACTTTGATATCGGATATACCGACTGGGCCGACAATGTAAAATACAACTATGCCGGAAACATGGTCGAAGGGGCTTTGAGCATCATTGACAGTTCAAGACAGATGCCAGCTCATCAGCAGTTCAAGTGGATAGTAGCGGGATGGCCCATGAAGGAGATGCTTACCAAGTCGGAGCCCCCTGTAAAACAAAAAATAGAAAATGCCCTTCGTGACCAGCATTTTACGGTACATGGCCTTCCCTTTACCTTCGAAACCGAAGCCAGCGATGTAGAGTCTTTGGTAAGGTCTCTGACCTACTCATCGGAAATAAACCGTAAGGCCGGGCTACCTCTTCCCATCGACGCGAAGCAAACAGATGTACCGAGCCATTCGTGGGCGTTGCCCACCATTCTGACCAACGCTGGAATCAGGTTTCTGCATATCGGCTGTAATCCGGCATCCAGATCACCCGAGCTGCCTTTGCTCTTCTGGTGGGAGGGGCCCGATAAATCGCGCCTCATGACCATGTATTTTGAACCCTATTACGGCACTACCCCTGCGCCCCCCGAGGGCTGGCCATTTAAAACCTGGCTGGCCATCGTGCATACCAACGACAATGTGGGCGCACCGGCTTATGAGGAATTTAAAAAAGCAATCCGGGAAGTCGAGGAGAAAAATCCAGGTGCCCGTGTGCGCACCGGAAGCATGGCTGATTTTTATAACGCCATTATGGAAGAGGACCCAAAGCTTCCGGTTATCAGAGGGGATATGCCCGACACATGGATACACGGTTATATGTCGATGCCCCGTGAAGTAAAAGCAAGCCGAAGGCTCTCCGTGGATATTCCGAATCTGGAAAACCTCAATACACTGATGCCCGCATGGGGAGGAAAATCAGATAAAGCCCTTGATGAACTCACAGGTACTGCCATGGAGAAAGTACACCTGTTCAACGAACACACCTTTGGCCTGGCAATGAGCCATGGCCATTCAGGATACTGGGCGTACAACCATGATTTTGAAAACCTGAGAGCCCGTGGATTTTATAAAACCATAGAATTCTCATGGGATGAAAAGGCACTCCATGTTAAGAATGCTGCCCAGATGGTCATCCCCGCCGTGTCGAGAAAGATGAAGGAACTGGCGCTGTCGGTAAATCACCAGGGTACCCGTATCGTGGTGTACAATCCGCTTCCATGGGAACGGTCGGGTATGGTTACGGTAAAAACCCACACAGACCTCAAAAAAGCATTAAAGAATGTAGAAACCGGTGAAATAGTGCCGTATTCAAAAGACCAGAGCATTGTAAGCTTTGTAACCGGAAATATTCCGCCAATGGGATATTCAACCTTTGTGCCGGTCGATGAAGCTCCTGCCCATGAAAAATTCCTTCCGTTTTATAAGGGCGAACTGAATATCCTTGAGAATGCTTATTTCCGCATAAAGATAGACCCCGTAAACGGAACCATCGAATCGCTGTTTGACAAGCAACAAAACCGGGAAATGGTGGCTCCCGGTTCGGAATGGAAATTCGGGCAGTATGTGAACGAACGGTTTTCAAAAACAATGACCGACCAATATGCAACCGATTACATAAAAGCAGGCTGGAACTGGGCGTATGCAGAGCTTGGAAGAATAAACCTCACCGATGATCCGTACCGCAGACTATCCGGAAACAGGCCAGAGATCGTTTATTCCTCCGATGAAGTTTCCGCTTCGGCAGCCATTCATTTTAATCCCGACGGTGAGAACCTTCACAAGTACAGCCAGATAATAACCCTGTACCGCGATAAGCCTATGGTAGAGCTTATCTGGAGCATCAACGGAAAACCAGCCGATGCATGGCCCGAAGCAGGCTGGATAACCTTTAATTTCGACGTTAGCAACCCGGAGTTCCGGCTGGGCAGACCCGGTGCGGTGGTAAATCCGGTTACTGATTATATAAAAGGATCGAATCTGGATTATTGCTTTCTCCATGGAGGAATTGCAGTTATCGATAAATCGGGGAATGGTTACGGAGTAATGTCACCCGATGTGCCCGGAATCAGCCTCGACCGCCCGGGGCTCTGGAAATATTCCACAGACTTTGTCCCCGGAAAGGCGAATGTCTTTTTCAATCTGTACAATAACCAGTGGAGCACAAATTTTACAGAATGGATCGAAGGTTCATGGAGCGCCAGATTTTACCTCTGGAGCATAACCGGTTATTCCAATGAAAAGTCACTGGTCACTCCATCCGAAGAGTTGAGAAATCCACTGCTGGCAACCTGTGTTTCGGGGCCACCGGGTACCTTGCCGGCGATGTCAGAAGGCATACGTTTATCCAGAAAAGGCGTTACCGTAACAGCCTTCCTGCCAGATGCTGACGAACGTGGGACAATTCTGCGGCTTTGGGAGCAGGCCGGAGTTTCAGGAAAAGTTGATGTCAGACTTCCGTCCGGATTCACTTTCTCGAAAGCACAGCCCGTCAACCTCCGTGGTGAGAATCAGGGTAATCCGGTTCGGGTCTTTAATGGAATTTTCACTATCGATCTGGGAGAATACGCTCCTGCCAGCTATATACTGAGTGAATAAAGCAGCGATTCTCATTAATTCATGTAAATCTATTTGAGACACTAAAAAAATATACAATCTGAATTGAAGAAACTATTTATCACCGCCTGGGCCAAAGAGGTGTTTCAGAAGGACGGGGTAATTTGCTTTGATATCCACGCTGACAAATCCGGAGCCATCGATCCGGATCAGATCAGACAGGTCAGGGCAGTAAGGGAGATTTTTAATGAAAAGGCCTTAAATTAACCACAATAACGACTTAGTGACCGAATAAATTTATTTTATGTTGAAACTGAAACTAACCGGACTCATCCACTTTTTCAGATATTTAACACATGTATTAACCATATAAAGATTTTAACATGACTCAGATTTTCTCAAAGATCCAGTTTAGCCTCATCATTGCAGCAATGTTAATGATTAGTTGTATCGACAATAAACAGGACACCAATTGGGATCCGGGAAGTATCACGGAACTTTATAAAGCGGCACCAGCGGATGTACAAACCCGTTGGATAAGCCCTGAAAATCCAACAGGCGAACCGGGAAAAGGAGGCCTGACCAATAAGGGGGCCAAGGGGAATGCATTCTACATTGTGGCACCAGGTGAAACGCAGACTCTTTTTGATGTAAAAGGAGCAGGTATCATTAACCGTATGTGGCTGAGCGGCACCATCGGAATCAATGCCGTTCAAAGAAGGGCAGTCCGCATCGACATGTTCTGGGACGGAGCAGCAAAGCCTGCTGTTTCGTCTCCTATAGGTGATTTCTTCGGAATAGGGCTGGGGCTTTCGGCAAAATTCGACAACGAGCTGTTCTCAAGCCCTGAGGCAAGGTCTTTCAACTTTACCATCCCGATGCCTTTCCGTACATCGGCCCTGATTACCATCACCAATGAATCGCCGGAAGAGGTCTGGATATGGTATGATATTAATTATCTGACAATGAATAAATTACCCGACGATGTCATGTATTTTCATGCTTTCTGGAACCGGAATCCGAAAACAACCCCGGGAGAAGACTACGAAATTATGCCAAAGGTTGAAGGCAAAGGCCGCTATATCGGGACGAATATCGGGGTAATCGGAGACTCAATATACCGCGGCACCTGGTTTGGCGAAGGAGAGGTTAAGATATTTCTCGACGGAGACAATGAATTCCCCACGCTTGCGGGTACCGGAACCGAAGATTACATCGGCACGGGCTGGGGCCAGGGTGAATATGCCTCCCGCTACTTCGGATCACTCGTTTCCGATAAGGATAACGACATCTATGCCTTTTACCGGTATCATATCACCGACCCGGTCTATTTTCACCACGATTGCAAGGTCACCATCCAGCAGATTGGGAATTCCACCAAACCCGGAATCATCAAAATGAACGAAAAGGGAGCAAACATTACCCCTGTATGGTTTTTAGGTAAAAAAGACGGCCGGACTGTTCAGCGCATGCTGCTCGACGAAACTAATCCGCCACGGCTGGAAGACGAAGAATTCCCGGTTACATCGACCAACTTTTACCGGAGCGATGATGTATCGGCCACTGCCTACTTTTATCTCGACAAACCTGCAAGCAATCTCCCGGAACTTCCGGCGGCTGAACTCAGGATGAAAAATATGGAAAAACTCGTATTTCAAAGAATCAAATAAAACGGATTATGAAGGGGTTATCAGAAAATTAGTAACATATTAATTATTTACAGATGAAACGGACCAGGTTTTTATTGTCATTTTCCTTTGCGGTATTCTGCATACTGGCCTCATGCCAGAGGGCAGACTTGCCTAAGCCCACAGAGGTACAGTACAACTGGCACGAACAGGAGAGGATCATGTTTATCCATTTTGACCCGGCAACCTGGGCACAGGTAGAGCAGGACAATCATTCAGTGCCGCTCGAACGCATTAATCCCACCCTGCTCAATACCGACCAGTGGTGCGAGGCAGCCCTGGCGTGGGATGCAAAGCAGATTATCCTGGTGGCAAAACATACGGGAGGCTTCTGCTGGTGGCAAACCCATACCACGGAGTATGGCATCAGAAATACTCCCTACAAAAACGGAGAGGGTGACATATTTAAGGAGCTTGCCGAATCGTGCCGGAAGTTCGGGTTAAACCTGGGTGTTTATATTTACCCGGGCGACAGAACTTGGGGAGCCATGATCGGCAGCGGAGGAAGGACAGAAGATCCTTCGAAACAGGAAGCCTACAATGAGGTGTTCAGGACACAGCTGACCGAAGTTCTCACCAAATATGGCGAAATGACTGAAGTGTGGTTTGACGGAAGCTGCATCATCGATATTTCAGACATCATGGAAAAACATGCCCGCAATGCCGTGGTTTTTCAGGGTCCGCATGCCACCATACGCTGGCCGGGAACCGAATCGGGAAAGCTTTTTTACCCGGCGTGGAACACCCTGAAAAGTGAAGACCTGAAAACGGGGGTGTCCACCCAGGTGCACGGAAATCCCAACGGCGATGCCTGGGCACCCCTTGAGGCAGATACGCCTCTGTATGATCATTTCTGGTTCTGGGCACCGCATAAGGCAGAAAAACGAAAATCGGTCGATAAGCTAATGGAGATTTATTATCAGTCGGTGGGATACGGAGGGGTTCTCCTGGTGAACGCGAGCCCCGATACCACCGGGTTGATCCCGGCTGCTGATATTGAACGGTACCGTGAATTCGGGGCAGAAATCAAACGCAGGTTTGGACAGCCCCTTACCACCGTGGAAGCCAGAAAAGGCAAAAAAGTAACCATCAGTTTCGACAAGCCAACACTGGTAAACCATGCCGTCATCATGGAGGACTACCGCGAAGGTGAACGCATCAGGAAATACCGGATTGAAGGGCTGTCGGACGGGAAATGGACAGAACTGGCCTCTGGCATTTCAGTCGGGCGAAAAAAAATCGACTACTTTGATGAAAAAGAGGTGGAAGCCATGCGTCTGGTCGTAAGCGAAGCCGCAGCCAGGCCCCTGATCAGATCGTTTTCAGCCTTTTATGTGAGTAACTTCACGCCCCCCGAAAAACAAAGCCTCAGGGTTTGGGCAAAACCGCGCGACGTGTCCGGTTGGACTATCAGCGATATTACAAACAGTGAAGTCAGCCTCAGGGTCGAACTGAGCGATGTTATAAATGTTCCCGGACAATATATTCTGACTGTCGTTCCTGAGATTCCCGACCAGACGGAAATAACCGGGGCAGCCATGTTTTACAACGGAAACAGGGCCATGCAGGAATATGTCACGATCAGAGGCGAAAGTGTGCATGTTAACCAGACAGCCCAGATCACCGACAAGAGTGATTTGTATGTGGAACTTACCATCCGGGTGAAAGAACCTTGCGGTGGTAAAGTCGAATTCAGGCCTGAACGGATTCATTAACATCAATCATATTAAGGAAATGTAATTCGCTTTGTGTACCTTGGTGAAATACTTGGTGCCCTTCGTGGTTAAGTTTTCAATTGTTTTTAAATCAGTTTATTGTCATTAGCTAAACAACATAGAAATGTAATTCATAAATTTAAGAATATGAATGGATTGTGTAAAATTGGCTTTGCCACTCTCGGAGTGGCTGCCGGGAGCCTGGTGATGCCGGGCTGCAACATGAAAGGAGAATCCTCGAAGCAACAACACAACATCATTTTCTTTCTGGTCGATGATATGGGATGGCAGGATACCTCTGTCCCGTTCTGGAAGGAGAAAACCCACTTCAACGAACTGTACCATACCCCCAATATGGAACGCCTGGCTGCCGAAGGAATGAAATTCACCCAGGCCTATGCCTGTGCAGTCTGTTCTCCGACACGAACAAGCCTGATGACCGGGATGAATGCTGCACGGCACCGGGTGACCAACTGGACTCTCAGGTACAATTTCTCACAGGATGCAAGAGATGAAATCCTGGAATTTCCGGCGTGGAACATGAATGGCCTTCAAATGACAGACACTGTTCCGAATTCGGTGTATGCCAACACCCTGCCACAGCTTCTCAGGGATAACGGCTATTTTACCATCCATTCGGGAAAGGGACACTGGGGCGCTGACGGGACCCCGGGGGCTGATCCACGTAACCTGGGGTTCGATGTAAATATTGGAGGCCACGCTCCGGGCGGCCCCGGCAGTTTTCTGGGTGAAAATAACTTCAGTGCCGCCTGGCGAAACGGTGACCGCATCTGGGATGTCCCCGGGCTCGAAAAGTATCACGGAGAAAAAATCAACCTCACCGAAGCCCTTACCCTCGAGGCAATGGCTGCCATCGACCAGTCCCGCACCGAAGGAAAACCTTTTTACCTGTACATGTCGCACTATACCGTACACGTGCCTCTCGAACCCCATCATCCCTACTATCAGAAATATAAGGATATGGGGCTCGAAGAACCCGAAGCTCTCTATGCGTCAATGGTGGAAGGCATGGATAAAAGCCTGGGCGACCTGATGGATTACCTCGATAAAAACAACCTGACAGACAATACAATAATTCTTTTTATGTCGGATAACGGAGGACTGAGTGCCCATGCCAGGGGAGGAGAGAAACATACCCATAACTGGCCGCTCAACAGCGGAAAGGGATCTGCCTATGAAGGCGGCATAAGGGAACCCATGATCGTGAAATGGCCCGGGAAAGTTGATCCCGGTACTGTATGCAGCGAATACCTTATTATTGAGGATTTCTTTCCGTCCATACTTGAAATGGCCGGTGTAAGCAATTACCAGACAGTGCAGCATGTCGACGGCGTCAGCTTTGTACCCCTCTTGTTGCAGAAGGGAAACCCGTCACTTGGGCGCGATCTTTTCTGGCACTATCCCAATAAATGGGGCGGCACTGGTCCGGGGATTGGTACCACCAGTACCATCAGAAGTGGAGACTGGAAACTGATCTACTGGTACAAGGACCAACAAATGGAATTGTACAAAATTCCTGATGATATCGGGGAAAAAAACAACCTCGCCGAAGAATATCCGGAAAAAGTTCGCGAACTTGCCGTCAAGCTTGGAGAATATCTCCGCAGCGCAGGCGCCGATCGACCGCAGTTCCGGGAAACAGGAGAATCTGTGCC
>CAYMXK010000023.1:0-13620 GCA_964393915.1 uncultured Prolixibacteraceae bacterium | reverse complement strand
TTGCGACACCGATTACAAATCGGCGTCAGCAGGGTAGTTTTATGATTGCGACACCGCTTGCAAATCGGCGCCAGCAGGGTGAACTTGTGCCCTGGCCCGATGAGGTGCTACTGTAGAGGTAGTGCTCGAGGAGGACAGTGTGGAATTTCTCCCACCGCTCAAGCCAGACTTGTACAATTTTAATCCTCTGACAGACTGGTATACAATGGCCAAAGTATTTTTTTTGAAGAAACTGAAACGCTGAAATATTATGTCGGGATCAAAGATAAGCAGATCTTCAGGGAGCTAAGCCTGAAATTTATTATCTTCGTGACATGAGGCAATACAAGAAGTTAGGTCATATCATTTATATGATTACATACATAGTATGGAAACCAAAATTCAGGTTCCGGGTACTTGATGGTCTTGTCAAAGATTCAAAAGTCTTTTTCTTAACTATTTTGGGTACAGCAACTTTTTTATCCTGTCAGCAAAAAGAACAAGGAGATAAAAATGATTTACCCAATATCGTAATAATTTTTGCGGACGACATGGGCTACGGGGATGTTTCAGCATTAAACCCGGATGCTAAAGTTTCAACACCAGCGATTGACCAGCTTGCTGCCAATGGAATAAGATTTACAGAAGCACATGCAAGCGGTTCGGTATGCACACCATCGCGTTATGGTTTACTAACCGGAAGGTACGCATTCAGGAGGCAGGAAAGCGAAAGAAGTGCTCCCTGGGGGTTTCTTTCGCCTTACATAGAGCCTGGTCGGGAAACATTGGCAACTATTCTTAAAAGGAAAGGGTACACAACAGCCTGTATTGGTAAATGGCATTTGGGATTAACCTGGCCGACCACAGATGGCTATGGAAATGTTAAGATATTGGACGAAAAAACCAGACGGACCAATATTGAATATGAAAAGCCGGTACTGGGTGGTCCAAATGATTACGGATTTGATTATTCATTTATTCATCCTGCATCTACGGATATGCCCCCCTATATGTTTTTACGGAATACACAGGTAGTTGACCCGGAAATAGTTTTAACCACAGATGTTTATAACAGTATTTATGAAGAAACAATTCTGGATTGGGATTCTGGTAAGGTTGATACCAATGATGGAGATGTTTATTGGGGTAGAGGTGTTTGGTGGAGAAGGGGAGAAATATCAGGTTCCTTCAGGGTGGAAGAGTGTTTGCCTGAAATTCTGAATGAAGGATTATCGTATATTGAGAGACAGGTAACAGAACATCCGTCGAATCCTTTTCTTTTATATCTGTCGCTTACCGGCCCGCATACTCCATGGTTGCCTTCCAAACCAATTGATGGAAAATCTCCAATTGAATATTACAACGATTTTATAATAGATATTGACAATGTGGTAGGTCAGGTAACAAAGACACTGAAAGAATTGGGAGCAGATGAGAATACAATTGTGATTTTTTCCAGTGACAATGGCGCTCCCTGGCCCGGGGAAGACATTGAAAGGTATAACCACAATTCCAATCAGGGGCGACGGGGACAAAAAGGAGATGTTTGGGATGGGGGCCACCGCATACCATTAATCATTTCCTGGCCATCCAAAATCCACCCCGGCAGTAAATATGATCATCTGGTGAGCCTGACAGATGTATTTGCAACTTTTGCTGAGATGACAGGTCAGGATATGTCCCATGAAAGCGGTGAAGACAGTTTCAGTTTTTTTCATGTTCTAGAAGGCAATTCGGCTAAAATCACCCGTTCCGATAGTATGATGATACACCACTCATCAAGGGGGTTATACGCGATACGCAAAAATGGCTGGAAGTACATTGAAGGTTTGGGTTCAGGCGGATTTACTGAACCTGGAAGAGTGAACCCGGTACCTGGAGGGCCTACAGGGCAACTCTATAATATTAACGCTGATCCACTTGAATCAGAGAATCTTTATCAGGAAAACGAGCAAATAGTTAATGAATTGAAACAGAAACTGGATTCAATTATTAATCAAGGCCACAGCCGTTTGTAATTATTCTTTATTTTAAACAGCAAAAAATCAACAATTTAATTAAAACTCAGCTATGATACCATTGAATTACCGGACCATATTATTAGTCTTGATTTTTTCAGTTATTGTCACTACTGAAACAAAGGGACAAAAAGATTACGATGTAGTAATCTATGGAGGCACCTCTGCCGGAATTGCTGCAGCCATACAAAGTTCCAGAATGGGAAAAACAGTAGTGCTGATTGAACCCACCGGTCGCATTGGGGGATTAACAACAGGTGGCCTGGGTGCCACCGACATCGGCAACAAACAGGCCATCGGCGGAATTTCCCGCGAATTCTATCAGAATATTAAAAAGTATTACGAAAAGCCGGAAAACTGGAAATGGCAAACACCTGAAGAATACCGGCAAGGCAGAAACCCGGGGAAGGAAGATGCAATGTGGACGTTTGAACCTTCCGCAGCACTCAGTGTATACAAAGAGATGATGGCACCTGAAAAAATTGAACTGGTTTATAATCAAAGATTAGATCGTTCAGCAGGGGTGATAAAGCAAGGCCTCAGCATCACCGGGATCCGGATGGAAAGTGGCATCTCTTTCAAAGGAAAGATGTTTATAGACGCCACCTATGAAGGTGATTTAATGGCGGCTGCAGGAGTCAGCTATACCTATGGGCGTGAGTCAAATGAGGAGTACGGTGAAACGCTGAATGGGGTTCAGGCCAACAAGGTTAGTCTAACTCTCCGCGGGACCATTTCAAGAAACAGCATTCACCACAATTTTATCGATGGAGTTGATCCCTACATAGTTAAAGGCGATCCTTCAAGTGGTTTGTTGCCTTTTATTATTGAGGGAGGACCTGGAATTGACGGTCATGGAGACAAGGGTATCCAGGCCTATTGCTTCAGAATGACGCTTACAGATCATCCCGGTAACCGGATACCCTTTAAGAAGCCTGAGTCATACAATGAACTTGACTATGAACTGCTGTTCCGGAATTATGAAGCTGCCAAAGGGCCCATCGAAGAAATGTATTCTTATGGCGACCCCCTTGTGCCATGGATAAATACCCCCATGCCTAACCGGAAAACCGATACCAACAATCAAAAAGGTTTTTCGACCGACTTTATTGGCCAAAACTTTGATTACCCTGAAGCATCTTACGACGAACGTAAAAAAATTGTGGACAGACACCGCAACTACCAGCAGGGACTTATGTGGTCGCTGGCCTATCATCCCCGCATTCCGCAAAAAGTGAGGGATGTGGTGTCTAAATGGGGCACCTGCAAAGATGAATATGAGCAGGAAGATGGCTGGCAGGAACAGTTGTACATCAGAGAAGCCAGGCGCATGATCAGTGATTATGTGATGACGCAGAGAAATTGTGAGGGACTTGATGTGGCAGAAGATCCGGTCAGTCTGGCTGCTTACGGGATGGATTCCCACCAGGTGCAGCGATATGTTGATCACAACGGGTATGTCCAGAATGAAGGCAATGTGGAGGCACACGGTTTTTCTCCCTATCCGGTAAGTTATCGTTCGATTATTCCCAAAAAGGGGGAATGCAGCAACCTCCTGGTGCCGGTTTGCGTTAGTTCTACCCATATTGCATTCGGGTCCATCAGAATGGAACCTGTTTTCATGATTTTGGGTCAGTCGGCAGCAACGGCCGCTTGCATGGCAATTGATAACGGTTATGCCATTCAGGATGTCCCTTATGACAAATTAAAAATAGAACTGCTCAATGCAGGACAAATACTTCAGCATCAGGAATCAGCCTCAGCCAAAGGGACACAAATTCAAAATAAATCCCGCCCCAATTTCATTGTAATATTTACTGACGATTTGGGTTACGGTGATTTAGGTGTTTATGGGCATCCAAATATTAAAACACCTAATCTGGATAAAATGGCTGTTGAGGGTCAGAAATGGACCAACTTTTATGTGGCATCTTCGGTTTGCTCACCCAGTCGTGCAGCTTTGCTTACCGGCAGATTACCCGTTCGAACAGGTGTTACGAATGTACTTTTCCCCCAATCAGAAAATGGTTTGCCTCAAAGTGAAAATTCTATCGCAAAAGTTCTCAAAGAAAGCGGGTACAAAACAGCCGCTGTGGGAAAATGGCATCTTGGGCACAAATCGCCATTTCTTCCCACAGACCACGGCTTCGATAGCTATTATGGGATTCCTTACTCCAATGACATGGATAAAGTGGAGAAAACAGACCATTTTACCCTAGCCGGAAATGAACGCTACCAGGCCTACAATGTCCCATTGATGCGCGATAAGGAGATTATCGAAAGACCAGCCGATCAGCGTACGATCACAAAACGTTACACGGAGGAAGCAGTAGCCAGGATTAAAAGTTTAAAAGGTGAGCCCTTTTTTATTTATCTCGCACATTCACTGCCTCACATTCCGTTATTCCGGTCAGAAGAATTCAAAGGCGTTTCAAAAGCCGGATTTTATGGGGATGTAATTGAAGAGATCGACTGGTCGGTAGGACAGATTCTTAAAGCGTTAAAAGAGGAGGGCCTGGATGAGGAGACTTTAGTTGTTTTTACTTCGGATAATGGTCCGTGGCATACTTTTAAAACGCATGGCGGAACCGCCGGAATGCTGCAGGGTGCTAAGGGAGGTACTTTTGAAGGGGGATTCCGGGTACCTGCCATATTCAGCTGGCCCGGGACACTAAAGCCTGAAATTGTAATGGATATGGGTACCACCATGGACCTGATGCCCACTTTCTGTAAATTGTCTGGCACTAAACTACCAAACGACAGGGTTTATGATGGGTTTGACATTTCACCTTTACTTTTGGGAACAGGAAAGAGTTCACGTGATATTGTTTATTATTATCGCGGAAATCAGGTTTACGCGATCCGGAAGGGAGATTACAAAGCCCATTTTATTACCCAGTTGTGCTGGGGAAACAGCCGGACATCACTTTTTGTCACCGATCCTGAAAAAGAAATAAAAAATACACCAACGATCCTTGAGACTCCGCTCCTCTTCAATTTAAGTGTTGATCCTTCAGAAAAATTCAACATTGCAGGTGAACACCCCGATGTGATTGCTGAAATCAGAAAAATACTGGGTGAGCACCAGGCTGACATTAATTCACAAAAAAAGTAGTGTTGCAAATTTTAAGAAATTAAATCACATGTCTTGAACAACTATTGGCCATATCAATATGAAGAACCAGAATCGAAACCACCTGCTGACTCCCGGCGTTGTGCTTGCCCTGGCAGGAGCCGGTTTTCCGGCATGCTCCCCCGGATCCGGGGATGTGGCGCCCCAATCACCCAACATCGTTTTTATTCTTGCCGACGACCTGGGATGGGCGCAGACTTCCGCCTATGGCAGCACCTATTACCAGACCCCGAATATCGACCGGCTTGCGGCTGAAGGGGTCAGGTTCACCAATGCCTATTCGGCGGCTGCCATTTGCTCGCCCACCCGCGCTTCCATCATGACCGGAAAGTACCCTGCGCGTCTTGGCCTGACCGATTTTATCCCCGGGGCCAACCGGGAGGGAACCCTCCTCCAGCAACCAGAATGGCAAAAGTATCTGCCTCTCGATGAGATAACCATAGCCGAAATTCTCAGGGAAAGAGGTTACCGGACGGCCATGTTCGGCAAGTGGCACCTGAGTAAAACCAAGTTCGGGCCCGAAAGCCTTCCCCATTATCCCGACAAGCAGGGTTTCGACGACTACTTTGTTATTGACAAACCTGAAAGAAACGATAACCCGGAGGCCGATCCGCATAAATCGGACTCCATTGGCAACACGTCGGTACGGTTCCTGCATGAAAACGCCCACAGGCCTTTTTTCCTCTATGCCAGCTTCAGTGCAATACACAACCCGTTAATGGACAGTGCGGAGGAAATTGCGCGCTGGGAGAAAACTGAAGGAAGCGAAAAGCCTGAGAATCATCCGGTGATTGCCGCCATGCTCGGGCGTATGGACCGCAATATCGGCAAAATCCTCGACGCCCTGGATGCCCTGGGCCTGGCGGAGAACACCATCGTCATCTTTTATTCCGATAATGGCGGACTGGCCAGGGAAGCCCTCCAGACACCATTGCGGAGCGGCAAAGGATGGCTCTACGAGGGAGGGATCCGCGTCCCGCTGGTCATGCGCTGGCCAGCAGCGATCACTGAAGGTTGGGTTTGTGATGAGGTGGTTTCCTCTTATGATTTTCTTCCTACATTTTGTGATATAACAGGTGCAGGGAATCCTGCCAATATTGACGGTGTAAGCCTGCTTGCCCTGCTGAGGGACGGTACTGCCCTTCCTGAACGGGATCATTTCTGGCACTATCCGCACTATCACACGGATACGGGAATGTCTCCCGGCGGAGCTGTCAGAAGCGGCAAATGGAAGCTGATCGAGTCATACGAAAAGTGCCTGTCAGGGAGGAAAGGAGAGGCATTCGAACTGTTTAACCTTGAAACAGACCCCGGTGAAACCGTCAACCTGGCAGATAGCCTGAATTCGCTGGCCCTCGAACTGGCTGGGAAACTTCACCAATGGCGCGAACGAACCGGTGCACAAATGCCGGCTTTAAAATAAACCAACATGAGAAAAGGAAACCTTGCGTTACTTTGTTTTATTGGCGCGGTAGCTATAAGCTGCCATCCTCAGTCTGAAAAAACAGAACGGCCTCCGAATATCATCCTGATCCTTGCAGATGATATGGGGTACTCCGATATCGGATGCTTTGGCAGCGAAATTCAGACACCTCATCTCGACAGGCTGGCAGCCGGGGGATTGCGTATGACCCATATGTACAACGCCGCACGCTGCTGTCCGTCGAGGGCCTCCCTGTTAACCGGTTTATACCCGCACCAGGCCGGAGTTGGCGACATGCTTCAGGATGACCGCCTGCCCGGTTATCAGAACAAGCTGAACAACAATTGCGTAACCGTGGCTGAAGTGCTTGGGCAGGCTGGGTATCATTGCATGATCTCCGGGAAGTGGCATGTGGGGGGCGATGAAGATGCCTGGCCTATGAAACGTGGTTTCCACAGGCAATATGCCAGTGATGGCACCACCGGCCACTATTTTGGCATTGCCAAGGGCAGGAAACTGGTAATCGAAGATACGCTCCGGCAAGTGCCGGGTGAATGGATTGTAGCCGGACAAACTGAATATAAACTGATGTCAAACCCCGACGGATCGCAGTGGTATGCAACCGATGCCTATACCGACAGGGCTGTAGGGTATATCAGGGAGCTCAGGAAAGATGATCCGGTGAAACCGTTTTTTTTGTACCTTCCCTATACTGCCCCTCATTGGCCATTGCATGCTTTTGAGGAGGATATCCGTAAATATGAAGGCAAATACCTCGGTGGTTGGGACCAGGTAAGACAGCAACGATACGAAAAAATGGTGAAGATGGGCATCATCCAACCAGAATGGAAACTTTCTGAGAGGAATCAGCTGGCTAAAGACTGGAATTTACTTGATGATAACGAAAAACAATACTACGACAGGATGATGGCGGTTTATGCCGCAATGATCGACCGCATGGACCAGAACATCGGACGGCTGCTCGAAACGCTTGAAGAGACGGATGACATCAGCAATACGCTTATCCTCTTTTTATCAGACAATGGCGGCTGTCATGAAGTTGTTCACAGAGGATTGCCCGGCGCCCTAACCGGAACGCCCGACTCCTTTGACGGTTATGAGTACAGCTGGGCAAATGCCAGCAATACCCCTTTCGGCTGGTTTAAGCACTGGACACATGAAGGGGGCAGCAGCACGCCTTTCATAGCATGGTTTCCGGAGATGATACGGCCGGGACGGCTTGAACACCAGGTTTCAAATATTATCGATATAATGCCGACGCTGACCGATATTGCCGGTGCAGACTATCCTGAAGTGTTCAGGGGCAATTCAATAACTCCCCCGGAGGGGAAAAGCCTGCTGCCCCTTTTTCGTGGCGGTGATTACCAGGGACATGATATCGTCGGATGGGAGCATGAGGGCAACCGGGCCATACGCAAAGGCGACTGGAAGCTGGTGTCACGATACAACCGGACAGCAGGCACGGAATTTCCCTGGGAACTTTACAACCTCAGGGAAGACCGGACTGAAACGGAGGATCTGTCGGCACAGTTTCCGGAAAAAACGGCAGAACTGGAGAAAATCTATTTTGAATGGGCGGAAAGGGTCAATGTTTTGCCTTATAGCATGGTTCAGGAGTTACGGAAGAATTAAATATTCTATACAATCTGATAAGTCAGGATATTTAAAGTGCCTCCACGAACCTAAGAAAATGAGTTGACCAAAGTGTTATATATCAGTGAAATAAACTTGGTGAACTCTTTGTGCCTTCGTGCCTTTGTGGCAGAAAAAAGCTTTTCGGAGCAGAGTCAAAATTTCATAAATTTATAGCAATGAAAAAAACAACATCAATTATTATCACGATTTTTGGATGCTTTGGATTCCTTCTTTCCAATGCGCAGAGTTTTCCGTCGCTGGATGAGGCTTTCCGGCTGAAACAGTTGAAGGCCCCAACCGGGAAGATCCGAATGGTGCTGGATACCGATACTTACAACGAAGTAGACGATCAGTTTGCCCTGGCGTATGCATTTTTATCGAAGGAGAAGGTGCAGCTGGAGGCAGTTTATGCAGCTCCGTTTTTGAATTCCCGCTCGAAAAGCCCGGCCGATGGAATGGAAAAAAGCTATGAGGAGATTTTGAGGTTGTTGAAAATGCTCGGGAAATCTCCGGATGGTTTTGCATTCCGGGGCTCCGACAGATACCTTGAAGATGTTTCGAAGCCAATCCGCAGCGAAGCAGCCCTCGACCTGGTGAAAAAAGCAATGGCCAGCAGTCCTGATGATCCATTGTATGTTGTTCCCGTGGGTTGCATTACCAATATTGCCTCTGCCATACTGATCCAACCTGAAATCATCAGGAACATCGTGGTGGTGTGGCTGGGAGGAAACGGCCTTGACTGGCCACACCAGAAGGAGTTCAACCTGATGCAGGATGTGTTGTCAGCGAGGGTGGTATTCAACTCGGGTGTCCCTTTTGTGGTGATGCCCTGCCGTCCTGTAGTATCGCATTTTCATACTTCCCTGCCCGAACTGGAGCTTCATTTGAGGAACAAAAACAAACTTTCAGATTACCTGGTTGATATTGTCACCGAATATTCCGGAGGAAGGGAGGTCTATTCTAAGGTTATTTGGGATGTAGTGGCAGTTGCCTGGCTGATCAATCCTTCGTGGGTTCCCACAAACCTGGTGCACAGCCCGGTTATGACTGACCAGGTTACTTTCAGTACCGATCATTCGCGCCATTTCATACGAATGGCCACTTCGGTGAACCGGGATGCTGTTTTTAAGGATCTTTTCACAAAAATAGCAGGCATGAACCAATAGCAGCCTTTGCGGAAATCTTAACCGCTAAGGACGCAAGGAAAAAACGCAATGAGCGCAAGGAAATACAGTAAAATTAACAACGGAATAAAAGATTATTAAATAACCTTTTGCGACCTTTGCGCAGACCTTTGCGACCCTTGCGGAAATCTTAACCGCAAGGACGCAAGGAAAATACGCAATGAGCGCAAGGAAATACAGTAAATTAACTACGGAATAAAAGATTAGTATAAAACCAGTTAAGGGTTTTTTTTAAAAAGGATACCTAACTTATTAAATATATATATAACCCACTCAAATTTAACGTTGAACGGATTGAATTTTATAACTTGCGTGATCTAAAATTTATTGGTTCTTAAAGGCCTGGCAATTCTAAAAAAAAAGAAATTCAAGCTCAAAAAATAAAGCATGGACAGAAGAAAATTCATCAGAAACGGAGCTGCCTCCATGGCGGCTTTTTCCATTGTTCCCGCACATGTACTGGGCGGACCGGCCCACGTTCCCCCTTCCGACCAGCTAACCAAAGCCATTGTCGGGGTAGGTGGCATGGGCCGTGGTCACATACCATACGAAAACACCCGCGTGGTAGCGATCTGTGATGTGGACAAGAAGCACATCGAGCTGGCGCAGAAGGCAATTGGTCAACCCGTCAGAGTTTACCACGATTACCGTGAGCTGCTCCTTAATCCTGAGATTGACATCGTGCACATCGCCACACCGCCCCATTGGCACGGGGTGATGAGCGTGGATGCAGCCAAAGCAGGTAAGGACGTGTGGTGCGAAAAACCCATGACCCGCACCATTGGTGAAGGCCTTCGGGTGAAAGAAGCCATTGCCAGTCACGGGCGAATGTTCAGGCTGAATACCTGGTTCCGTTTCAGGGGAAATTTCTATGGCATGAACACCACCGTAGAACCCATCAAGAAACTGGTCGACAGTGGAATGCTGGGATGGCCGCTGAAGGTCACCGTAAGTGCCTCCACAGGCTTCGACTGGAAATTTTACTGGGTTGGTCGCACTGAGCTGGATGTGCAACCCGTACCCAAAGAACTGGATTACGATATGTGGCTCGGGCCGGCACCTTTCAAACCCTACCATCCGCACAGGGTACACAGTACCTTCAGGGGTTACTGGGACTACGACGGCGGTGGCCTGGGCGATATGGGCCAACACTACCTCGATCCCGTGCAGTATTTCCTGGGAAAAGACCATACCAGCCCCGTTAGTGTGGAAGTGGACGGGGAACAGCAACACCCCGACGCAGCCGGCACCTGGAAAAGGGTGGAGCTTACCTATGACGACGGCTGCAAGATTATTCTCGACGGAGAGAACCGCGATAAAAATGCTGCTTATATCGAAGGGCCCAAAGGAAAATTATTCAAAGGTTTCAAAAGCGATATTCCTGACCTGGAAAGGAAACTGGCCGCCCTCCCCGATCCTGAACGGCAGATTGGTACATTCTCCGAATCGGTTAAGACCCGCCAGAAATTTGCACTTAATGAAGAGAACGGCTTCCGTTCCGGCACACTCGTCAATATGGCCATTATAGCCATCCGGTTGGGCCGGTCGCTGAAATTCGATCCGGTTAAATGCGAATTTATCGGTGACCACGCTGCCAACCTGATGATTAATCAACCCATGCGTGCACCATGGAATTTGTAATGGCTAACCTGAAATACGAAACAAAATGAGAAAAAATATTTTCCTTTCAATAATATTGGTACTGTTTGCCCTGGTATTGCAGGCGCAGCAGCTCCCGGGCGATATGCGGACAACCCATACAAAAGTCGCCGATTTGATGATGCAGATTCCGGCAGAGAATTCTGCAGACCATCAAAGGATTATGAATGAGCTTTCGCTTTTAGGCGACCCTGCGGTAGCCACCATAGCCGCCAGTCTCGTACCTCCCGGAAAGGGCATGGATACCCCGTTTCGTTATGCCCTGAGCGGATTGGTAAAATATGTGGCAGCCGGCGGAGACCGCAGCCAGATGAAACAATATTCCGAAGCTCTTTGCACTGCACTGAAGTCGGTAAAAGACGATGAAGTCAGGGACTTCCTGCTTCAGGAACTTCAATATGTTGCAGGAGATGAGGCAGTAGCTGCAGTTGCACCATTGCTTTTGCACAGCCGCCTGGCCGATCCGGCTGCCCGGGTCATGGTGCGCATCAACTCCGGATCATCCAACATAGCGCTTCTCAATGCATTGAAAAAAGCGCCGAGCGCCAATAAGGTTGTCATGGCTCAGGCTCTTGGTGAAACCAGATATACTCCGGCAGTAAGACCCCTGGCCAAACTCGCAGGATCTTCCGATGTAAACCTGAAAACAACCGCCATGCGCTCACTGGCCATGATCGGAGATCCATCCTCTGCTAAACTCCTGTCCACCGCAGCAAAAAAGGCCGGATATGCCTACGAACCCACCGATGCCAACGGATCTTTTCTTTTTTACCTGCAAAGTCTGGCCGTTAACGGCAACCAGGCTCTGGCTGACAAGATGAGCCGGGAGCTGGTGTTTGATGAATCCATACCCGTCGCCACGCGCAGCGCAGCCTTAAGGATTATTTCCCTGTCATCGGGAGACAAGGCGGCAGAGATGCTGATGAAGGCATTGGATTCTCCCGATAAGGAATTCCGTACAGCCGCTCTCACACAGCTGGGATCCATGTTCACTGCCAAAACTGCACAGGACCTGAGAAGCAGGCTGCAGGCTTCGTCAAGTCCGGAACACCAATCGGAGATTATCAGTCTGCTGGCCGATAAGAAGGACAAACAGTCCATTCCGGTTTTCGTCAAATCACTGAATTCATCCGACAAATCACTTCAGCTTGCCTCGATTCAAGCTTTAGCGAAAATGGGACACAAGGAATCCATATCCCCTATTATCGAACTGATGGGTACGGCTGATAATATGACTCTTGAGGCTTGCAAGGAGGCTTTGCTGAGGCTTGAAGGAGATCCGGTTGCCGATGTTGCCGCCGGATACCTTCCTAAAACATCCGGAAAAGCAAGGGTGGCATTGATTGAGATTATTGCTGCCCGCAAGGCCGAGCGGCACTCAAAACTGATTTTTGCCCAGGCACAGAATCCGGATACAGCCATCAGTTTTGCTGCAGTTTCTGCACTTCCCGCATTGGTTACCCCTGTCGATACCATTATGGTTGCCAATTTACTGAATAAGGCGGGCAGTCCACGTGAGATTGCTCTTTTACAGGAAAGTTTTTATACTACCATACACAACCTGGAATCAAAAAGTATGCAAGTGGCTGTGGTTAACAGGTTCATGAGTAAACCCGGAGCTGAACAAACCCGCTTTTACAACCTCCTTGCCCGCATTGGCGGAACAGAGGCGCTGGCCCTGGTAGAGAAAAGGCTCTCTAACGGAACTCCTGTCCAAAAGGCAGCCGCCATGAGTGCGCTGACTGCCTGGAGCGACGACTCCGTCCTGCCGGTACTGTTCGGTATCAGCGCAAACCATCCGGATCCCGGACAGCGGGCTTCCGCACTGGGGAGTTACATTTCGGGGATCAACCGCTCCGCTTACCCGCAAGACCAGAAAGTGCTGATGTTTCGCAAGGCAATGGAGCTTACCACAAGCCAACAGCAAAAAAGGACGGTGATCAGCCAGGTTGCTGCGAATCCTACCCTGCTTGCGTTGATTTTCGTTTCGAAATATCTCGATAATCCCGATACTCAGCAGGCTGCGGTTCAGGCCGTACGTACCATCGTTATGGGCAACCCGGCTTTATATGGCTCTGCAGTAAATGAAATCGTTACCAAGGCCATCAAGCTGAACCAAAATGCCGAAGCTGAATACCAGAGGGAAGAGTTAATGAAGCACATGGCCAAACTGCCCAAAGAGGATGGGTTCATATCAATGTTTAATGGCACTGACCTTACCGGATGGAAAGGACTGGTGGAAAACCCTATAGCCAGGGCAAAGATGACGCCCGCTAAACTCGCTGAGGAACAGCAAAAGGCCAACGAGCGCATGCGCCGTGACTGGCGGGTGGAAAATGGTGTCCTCATTTTTGAAGGAGAAGGGTATGACAATCTCTGTTCCGAAAAGATGTACGGCGATTTTGAACTGGTACTCGACTGGAAGATGGAGCCAAAGGGCGATGGCGGCGTATATCTGCGTGGCAGTCCGCAGGTTCAGACCTGGGACACCTCCCGGGTTGAAGTTGGCGCACAGGTCGGTTCAGGAGGCCTTTACAACAACAAGGTGCACCGCAGCAAACCTTTGCT
>CAYMXK010000022.1:0-23368 GCA_964393915.1 uncultured Prolixibacteraceae bacterium | reverse complement strand
GGGAGCTCTATTCAGAATTTCAGATTTTGACAACTTACCTGACAGCTGATGAAAATGCATTTGATGTTTCGTTTGTTCCGGTGGAAGAAAATGAAAATCCTGTGGTCCAATTTCCTGCCGGCACTGATGCAGCCATGATTTTTCCGCTGGTTCAGCATAACAACACTGCAATAATGGAGATTTTTACCGACCTGAATGAACAAGGCATTCCGTCACTTTCGGTGAATGGAGCTGCCTATCTGGAACATGGAGCTACCATTACATTTACACCGCAGTTCACCTTTCAGCAGTTGGCCCGGCAGGTGGCTGTGCGGGTTTTAAAAGCTTCAGAAGGAACCAGCCTGGGCGATGTTTCCTCCATGACAGATGAATCGGCGCGTACACCAATCGTAAACATGGAAAGCCTTCGGCTGACGAACCGGTTACCCAAATGGTCCGACCTGGAAAATGCCGTTTTGCTAAACGTGGCTAAAATGCCCGGTGAAGAACTGACGCTGCATCAGGCCATTGCCCTGGCACTGGAAAACAACCTGCAAGGGAAAATTAACGACCAGGATTTATTGATGGCAGAAAAAGATATTCGCATTGCCAAAGCAAATGTTTTACCACAGGTGGAAGTTTCGGGGATGGGCGTTCAACTGAGTGAAAATCTTGTGGAATCTTCCATGGGTCAGAGAGGCGAATATACCATTACAGGCTCCGTGTCGTTAAAGCAGGTGATATATTCCGAAGCTGCCTATGCTAACATTGCGCTGAAAAAGCTGATGGCTGAAAGTACAAAACAGGGCAACAGACAAACTGCGCTCGACATTGTGCTCGATGTTTCGCAAGCTTACATTTCCTTGCTGTTTGCTAAAAACAACCTTCAGATAAAAAATGAAAACGTAAGTGCCACACTGAAAAATCTGGAACTGGCCAAAGCTAAAGAGAAAAGCGGTGAGGGCAGCGTATCGGATGTAAACCGCTGGATAAGTGAGCTGAACCTTGGCAGGATGGATTTAAACGATGCTGAGGCAGGATACAAAGCAGCCATGTACCGGTTAAACGAACTGCAGAATCAACCCGTTGGAAATACCATTGCCACCCCCGATTCGGCAGATATTGGCGAAACCGTCATTCACAATCAGCAAATCCTGGATTTATATTTCAACAATCCGAACCTGATCGAAAAATATGCCGGCTTTTTGATAAACGAAATGCTGACCCATTCGCCGGAGCTGCAACAATTAGCAACTGCAGGAGAGATGATTGACCGGCAAAAATCTATGAAAATCAGGCAGATGTATTTGCCAGAAGTAGCGCTTATCGGAAATGCCGACCAGGCATTTGTGCGAGAAGGAGTCATCCGCAACCCTCAACTGCCCGTACCGCCACCACCTGATGACATCACCTGGAATCTGGGCCTGCGCGTAAGTATCCCCATTTTTGAAGGAGGCAGGAAAAGAAACGAAATGCAGCGGACAACCATTGAGCAGGAAAAAATTGCCTGGCAAAAGGATGACCTGCTCAACAAACTGGAAACGGGAATCCGTTCCAACGTGCAATTTCTTCAGGCTTCGTACCGTGAAATGGAACTTTCGGAAAACGCGGCCCGCGCTGCCGGGGAGAATTTCCATACCATTCAGGATGCCTATGCACAGGGAATGGTCAACGTGGCGCAGCTTACCGATGCCCAAAGTGTGATGATCCGCACCCAACAAATGGCACTTGGTTCGCGCTATCAATATATTCTGGATTACATCAAAACCGAACGGTTGCAGGGAAAATTTTTCTTTTTGGAAGATGAATCCGAAAGGGCACAATACACCAACCGATTATTAAATAATTTAACCGAAGAATAAAAAATGACAATGAAACGAGCATGTCAAAATTATGCCACAAAAATGCATCATTTAAGCGAGTTCCATCGAATACAGCAAAAATTAACAATTACAATGAGATGAAAACAAAAATACAACTACTCGCATTTGGCGCGCTACTGCTGGCCGGATGTGGAGGTAAAGAAGCAAATAATGATGTAGTTCGTCCGGTTTTTTACCAGGAAGCAGGGAAAAGCATTGCGCAAAACGTGCGTTCCTTTTCTGGCGTGACTCAGTCTTCCACCGAGGCGAAACTGAGCTTCAAGGTGGGTGGTCTGATAGAAAATGTAAATGCTAACATGGGAGATACCCTGATTAGAGGAGCCATCATTGCCCGTCTGGATGCCACCGACTACCGTATCAATTACAACAAAGCAGAAGCTTCCCTGAAAAATGCAGAAGCTCAGTTGGCTGCGGCCAAATCAGCCTTTTTGCGGGTTGAAAATCTTTACGTAAACAACAATGTTTCCCTGAGCGAATATGAAAAAGTAAAAACACAGTTTGAATCGGCCGTAAGCATGGTGAAAACTGCCCGATCGCAACTCGATGCAGCACAAAATCAACTGGATTACACCATATTGAGAGCACCTTCTGATGGCGTTGTTTCTTCGGTGATGGCTCAGGAAAACGAAATGACCGGCGCTGGAAATCCCATTGTGGTTTTTGCCGGAGTAAAAAACCTGGAAGTAAAAACGGCTGTGCCGGAAAACATCATCGGCCAAATCAGTCGCGGACAGGATGCGACGGTAAGGTTTAGTGCATTTCCCGAAAAAACTTTCCGGGGAATTATTACCGAAGTGAGTCCGGGCATCCCCAATGCCTCAGCTTACCCGGTTATTATCCGGTTAGCAGAATCTTCTTCCCGGCTTTTCCCGGGAATGACCGGTACGGTAGAACTACCTCTGAACGGGGACAGCCTTTCTCAAAACAGGATAGTGATTGCCACCGATGCTGTAGGCCACGATCAAACGGGTGATTTTGTTTTCGTAGCGGTTAAAAGCAATGAAAGCGACATTTATATTGCTGAAAAACGAAAGGTTACGCTGGGTGAACTGCAGACCGGCGGATACGAAATTGTGAACGGACTGGACAAGAATGAGGTGGTGATCACCGCTGGTTTAAGTTTTTTATACGATGGCCGGAAGGTTAAACTGCTGGATAATTAAATTATAATGAGATGAATCTTACAAAAGTAACGCTGAATAACAGCCGGATTACCCTCATAGCCATTCTCGTGGTAGCGATTATTGGCATTGGCAACTATTTTAAACTGGAACGCGACAGCATGCCGCCTTATACAGTTCGGATTGCTGTTGTGGTTACCCAGTTTCCGGGCGCCGACCCGCAAAAAGTGGAATCGCTGGTTACGGAACCATTGGAAGAAGTGATTCGTGAAATGGCTGAGGTAAAAACCATTAACAGTGAATCGCGTCCGGGGCTGTCGGTTATTACTGTTGAACTGATTACAGCTGTCGGTGGAAAAGAGTTGCAGTCAGTATGGACTACTTTACGTAATAAGGTGGAAGATTTAAAGCCCACCCTGCCGCAGGGCGTTTTCGGTCCGGTGGTGAAAGATGAGGACATTGGAACCGTATTCGGAATAATTTTGGGCGTCACAGGCGACGGCGTTCCGTACAATAAACTGGATGACTATGCCAAAGAGGTCCGCGATGAACTGCTGCTGCTTCCCGATGCGGCCAAAATCAATTACGGCGGCGTTCAGGAGGAGCGTCTTATTATCGAGTTCGACGACAAGCAACTGGCCCACTACGGTTTGGATGTTATGAAGCTTCGGAATATCATTTCAGCTACCAACATCCTGTATCCCGGAGGTGAAATTAACATGGGGCGCCAGCGAATTGTACTGGAGCCTTCCGGGAGTTTTGAAACCATTGACGATCTCAGGAAAATTCTGATTCCAACTTCCACCGGTACTTCTGTTTATCTGGATGATATAACCACCCGTATTTACCGAGATTATATTACACCCCGGCAAAAGATGGTGAAAATCAACGGTAAACCATCCATTGCACTGTTCATTTCATTGAAAGATGGTGCCAATATCGTCAGGCTGGGCGAAGACGTGGACAAAACGCTGCCCCGCATAAACAACAACCTTCCTTTGGGAGTGGAGGTGGTGCGCTCGGCGTCGCAGGACCAGGTGGTTAGCGGGCAGGTAAACGACTTTTTGGTGAACCTGATGCAGAGTATCCTTATTGTTTTGGCCGTGATGCTCCTGTTTCTTGGGTTCCGAACCGGCTCACTGGTGGCCGCCCTCATCCCTATGGTCATCCTCACGTCCTTCTTCTTCCTCGGTTTGCTCGAACTGGGGTTCAACAAAGTTTCGCTGGCAGCGCTTATTATTTCTTTGGGATTATTGGTCGATAATGGAATTGTTGTTTCAGAATCCATTCTGGTGAACATGAAACGCGGATTAAGTGCGTTTGAAGCCAGTGTCTATTCCGGAAAAGTCCTGATTGTTCCACTGCTCATTTCGTCACTAACCACTTCGGCAGCTTTTCTTCCGTTTGCTTTGGCCCGGACTCCCATGGGGGAAATTTCGTCGCAGTTGTTTTGGGTCGTCAGTTCAACCTTGCTGGCATCCTGGTTTCTTGCCTTTACCTTCATTCCGCTGCTGGCCGTTCTGATTATTAAGGTGAAAGCCCGGAACAAAGAGAAGAAGGAGAATTTTATGGACAGGAAAATGGACAAGCTAAATTTATGGTATAACGGATTGCTTTTCCGGGTTTTGAAGAAACCATTCCTGTTCCTGGGATTCATTCTGGCTTTGTTCGTACTGGCGTTATCGATGGTACAATTCCTGCCTTTTAAACTGGTTCCCGACAGCGACCGGAACCTGGTTACTGTGGATATCAAGTTTCCTTCGGGCACCCAGATGGAATACACCGAGCAGGCAGTGAACGACATCGGCAATTATATTTTGGAAAACCTGATTGTCCATCCTGAAACCGAAAAAGATGAGCCGGGAGTGCTGGACTTTTCCTCGTTTATAGGCGAAGGTCCGGAACCTTACGACCTGGGTTATTTTAAAAATGAAGCTAACTCCAGCTATGCCCATATGTTGCTCAATACCACCGGCAACATGGACAACGACTACATTATCGCCAAAGTGGACAGTTTTTGTTTCAACCACATTCCCGACGCTGATATTCGCGTGAACCGGCTTTCAGGTGCTGGCGCTTCAGGAACGCCCGTGGAAATCAGAATTTCGGGCAGTGACCCCGAAACGCTGGCGGTTATATCAAAGGAGGTGAAAGCTAAACTGGTGACCATAAAGGGAGCCAAAAATATTACCGACAACTGGGGACCAAAAATCAAAAGACTGATGGTGGATATCCATCCGGAAAAAGCACAGCGCGCCGGGCTAACCAACCTGGAAATTGCTTTGGCACTGAATACCGGATTGTCGGGCATGAAAATCGGTGATTTTTTCGATGCAGATGAACAGATTCCCATTTTCCTGAAAAATGAAAACAGCGATGAGCACGACATCGAAACGGTGCAAGCGTTCAATATCTATTCCCAGGCCAGAAATCAGAATATACCTCTTTCACAGGTAGCTGATGTAAAAGTTGACTGGCAGTTTGGAAAAGTGATTCGCAAAGACTTAAAACGAACCATGACTGTTGGTGCTCACCTTGAGCAAGGTTATAATGCCTCCGATATTTTTGAGGCCATCACCCCCTGGATGGATGAGCAAAAAGCAGAATGGGATTTGGGTTACAACTATGAGTTGGGGGGCGAAGATGAAGACAAAGCCGAAAACCTGGGAGCTATTTTTGCCAATCTGCCCCTGGCATTTTTTCTCATTGTGCTGCTGCTGGTATTGCAGTTTAACTCTGTCCGTAAAGCATCCATCATTGTGCTTTCCATTCCGCTGGGAATGATTGGTGTGGTGGCCGGATGGTTTATCGGCGGGTCGTTTGTGAGTTTCTTCGGCGTGCTGGGTGTGATTGCCCTTGCCGGAATTGTGGTGAACAACGCTATCATTCTCATTGACCGGATTGACGTGGAAATAGCAGAAAACCCTGATGTGGACCGGCGCGATGCCATTTTGAAAGCAGCCAACAACCGCTTTAGGCCGGTTATACTCACCACGCTCACCACTTCCATGGGGATGTTACCGTTATGGTTTTCGGGCGATTTGCTGTGGGAGCCGCTCACCCTGGCCATTATTTTCGGGTTGTTTTTTGCCACCCTGATTACGCTGCTGTTTGTACCGGTGTTGTACCGCCTGTTTTTCAAGGTTCCGTTTAAAGATTATGTGTTTAACCGCGAAATATTACACCAAAAAGAATTGGCAGAATCATAGAATTTCAGGAATTGAAGGGCGAAAGAAGCCATTTTCCAATACAACCTAATATTTCAGGACATCCGTGGAGATTCACCCGGATATTGGATGAAGTGAGGAGTTGAATGGGCAATACAGTTTCGTGCGCTGGCACAACAGTTTCAGGATATTGTGGTTTGTATAACTGGCATTTGCTTTCAAATAAATAACAAGCTTAAAGGTTGTAAATGGATAACGCCAGCTCCCGTCCTGTTCCGGTTTTGAAGTATTTGCTCACCACCGATGGTGCTGCATCGGGTTTGATATATCCTTCATGGATATTTACCAGCAGATCGGCTTCCACCAGAATCTGAAAGTCGGGCCCATCAATTTTATGGTAGCTGTGGTGATTGCCGACGAGAAAACATACCCTTTCGGCTACCTCGCCTGGTATACCGCATTCCTCTAAAATTTGCCGGGCAACGGCCGGGCCTTCCGCCTCCTGGTGATGACCGGCCGAAGAGTTGTATTTCCTTTCCGCTTCCTTTATGCCTATATCATGCAGAATGGCGGCCAGTTCTGTTATCAGGCAGAGATCATTAGGGATTTTATCCCCTTCAAGGATGGTTTGCGCCAATCCATATACTTTGATGGCATGGTTTATTCTCTTTACGTCATTGCCAAAGTAACGTACCATTTTTAGTAAAACACTTCGAACCATCATAGAAATATAATTTATAGCGACCGAAATTATAAAATATTCCGGGCGCTTATATTTATTAATCAGGAACTATTTTGTTGTTCAGTCTGTCCTTGGGCTTTTCGGTTCGCTTCTTCTGACCATGCTGAAAATGGATATAACCAATGCCAGTGCAGCCAGAACAAGCATCATCCATTGTGAGAAAGCTGTATCGGATACGCCTGCTGAGTAGAACTGCACGGTTTTTTTGGCTTGGTCACCTTTTACAATGATCTTTGCCTCCATGTAAGGGTGAGGTGTGCACATATAGATATACTCTCCCTCCTTGGTTACCGTATGGGAATGGCTCTCTGCATGTGCCAGAAGTGGAGAGAAGAAAACTTCAGGGCCACTTTTGACCAATACATTGTGAATCCCGGAGAACTCGCCGTCCATGTAGGCAAAAACATCCTCGTTTATCCATTTTATAGTGGTTCCGGGAGCGACCTGAATAACCTTCGGATAATACGAATTGCCGATGATTCTTACAATTACCTCTGAAGTTTCGCTCCCGTAAACAACGGGAACCTCCACATCGTCGGAGCCCAGACCGAATGGAGTGATGGTCCGGATAGCCTGTTCCCTGAATTCTTCCATTTCTTCATCGGTGTATTTAATCCCATCAGAATAAATGGTTTTACTTCGATCAGCGTTTTTGTCGCACACGAGAAGGCCTAATGCTCCGCGGTCGGTTGACCCTACAGCATGTGAAAGCATCAGATAGCTCCCTTCATCCGGCGGTATCCTGAACTCAACGACCCATGAGTCGGATGGCCCGGCAGTTACGGTCTGCCCGCCTGTAAACCGGTTATCGGGATGGCCCTGCCAATAGGCATAATCCCATATAATTCCCACAATATGAAAGGTCGAGACCAGGTTTGGCCCGACATTCAGGAAATTGATCCTGACATAATCGCCCGGCTTTCCGACAATCGGTTCTTCGACGTACCGGAATAGTTTTCCGTTGAAAGCAGTGTACATTGGTTTGCCCTGTCCGTCGACCGCATCCTTGCCGCTTGCATAATATTCGTGCTGAAGCAGGTATATTTCGATGTCAGGTTCTTTATTTAATATCCTCTCCAGTTCATATTTTTTCTTTGGCTTCACCACGATCATGCCGTATTGTCCGAAGATGATGTGCATGGGAATGGCGTGGCCACCCGGTGCACAATGGTACATATAAACTCCGGGCATATTGGCCTGGAAAACTACAGTGGCACTATCGCCTGGCTGAATTTTACCCAGGTATTTGGAGGTTTGGGAATTTACTGCATGAATGGATGCTCCATGTACAATGTCTCCCTCGTTCACAATTTTGAAGGATACAATGTCACCTTCATCTACAATTACTGTGGGGCCGGGTATCTTTTTGTCGATGGTAAATCCTTTGTACATCACGCCGTTTCCCAGGTAGGAGTCTCCCTCTTCGAGGGTAATCCGCACAAATTTGTCGGGCTTTGTGTTTTGAGGAACATAGCTGGTTGCGGGTATGGGCAGGTTATTGTCACGACGGATGATATCGATAAAATCCGCACCGGAAGATGGCTGAGGTGCCGGTCCGGGAGAGACAGTGGCAGGTGCAACAGCCGCGGGAGTTGAGCCTGGAATCTGGCCGGAGCTTGCTGGTGCATTCAAATCTGCCATGGATAGATGGTTCATGGCCAAAACGTCGTTCACCCACTTGGTGCTTGTACCCCCTGAAGCTCCCTGGGCTGCTATTGACGCCCGGATCTCTTTTGATATAAGGCTGTTGAATTTGTCTTCGCCCAGCAGGGTGCCCAGGAATGCCCGGTTACATGCCTCACACGCCAGCAATTCTTCGGCTGTTACCAGTATGATAAACACAAGAATGGCTTTTTGAGCCCATTTTGCCAGTAATGTCATCTTCTTTTTCATGATTATTGCATTTGATATTATTTAATGAACTTACATCAGCAGACCATCTGTGTTGTTTTTCAAAAAGTTACAGCCTGGTTTATTTCCCTCGGGAAGGGCGTCCGGGAGTAATTGCAACCCGGACGCTGTATATATCGATCAGATATTTTTTTCGATACTCCATCCGCCTTTCAGTCCGAAGACGAACCAGACAAGAGCAACCGTTCCTATGGCGAAAACGGTGTCGCCAATTGACCGTAGCCATTTCAGAATTACCATGTGGTCCTGTTGCATAAATTCTGCTGACCTGGCATACCAAAGACCTTCCTTAACGCTGGCCAATGTTTGAAGAAGTCCAATCGGCAACATGCTTAGCAGCACCATCAAGATCAGGCCTATGTTCATGCCCCAGAAGGCAATTTTCAGTGATTTGGTCTTCCATACCACATCTGTGTTCAGGTCTCGCAATACAAACAGCATCAGTCCAATTCCCAGCATGCCATATACTCCGAAGAGGGCGGTATGTCCGTGAACAGGGGTAGTATTGAGTCCCTGCATATAATATAGCGCAATCGGTGGATTGATTAGGAATCCGAAAATGCCGGCTCCGACAAGATTCCAAAAGGCCACAGAGATAAAAAAGTAGATAGGCCATTTGTAGGCCTTAATCCAGGGAGCACCTCGGCTGATTTTAAGGTTGTCCCAGGCTTCGAAGCCCATCAGTACGAGAGGTACCACCTCCAGGGCACTAAAGCTCGCGCCAATTGCCATTACGGCTGTTGGCGTACCGGTGAAGTAGAGATGGTGGAAAGTGCCGAGGATTCCGCCTGTGAGAAATACTACTGTTGTAAACAATACAGCAATCGTTGCCGTATTTACTTTCACTAAATGCATACGCACAAAAAGGAAGGCTGTGACAACAACGGCAAATACCTCGAAAAACCCTTCGACCCAAAGGTGAACCACCCACCATCGCCAGTATTCGGCAATTGCCAGGTTGGTTTGTCTGCCCCACATGAGGCCTGCACCGTAGAAAGTAGCAATGGCAATGGTCGAAATAAGGAACATCACCAGCAGGCTGCGGTTTTCTGATTTTTTCTTTAAGGCAGGCCACATGGCTCTTCCCATCAGGAACAACCAGATGAACAATCCGGCGAAGAGGAATATCTGCCAGAAACGGCCCAGGTCGACGTATTCGTAGCCCTGGTGGCCAAACCAGAAATTCTGCACCAGTCCTAGCTTCTGCATTACGCCAAACCACTGGCCTGCAAGGGAACCTACCACAATTACCAATAAAGCCCCGAACAGAATATCTACACCCAGTTTCTGGAATTTGGGTTCAATTCCCGAAATGGCAGGAGTGTAGTATAATCCTGTGGCCAGCCATGATGTGGCTATCCAGAATATGGCAATTTGTGTGTGCCAGGTCCGGCTGATAGAGTAGGGTAACCAATCTGAAAGAGGTATGCCATACAAACCATGGCCTTCTACTCCATAGTGGGCCGTGATAATTCCAAGGGCAATTTGCACGAGGAAAAGGAGTGATACTACCCAGAAATATTTTAAGGTAGCCTTTTGCGAAGGAGTTTGTTTTGCTTTTAGCAGCGGATAGGTTTTTGGAATTTCGGTTTCTGCCTCTTCCCGTTTTGCTGCATAGTAAAGCGTCATGAACCCGATGCCGGCAATCAGAATAATTACGCTAAATCCGGTCCAGAGAAGCATGGCACCCGTTGGACGGTTTCCGACCAGTTCTTCTGCCGGCCAGTTGTTGGTATAGGTGATATCCTGTCCCGGACGCTCCGTTACGCATGCCCATGCTGCCCAGAAGTAGAACGCATTCAGCAGTTTGACGCGTTCCGGATCCTTCAGTGAGTTTTCAGGGATGCTGTATGCTTCGCGCAGATAGGCCAAAGCCGGGTCATTGGTAAACAATCCGCCGTAGAACCGGGTGTTTTCAGCAATTGCCCTGGCTCTTAGCGGTGAAATGGTAATGGTGCCTGTTCGCGGATCATAGGTATTTCTGCGGAGGTCGTTCTGAAGACGAACTTTCAAGGCAGCCTGTTGTTCGTCGCTGATCTGGTCATATTTCTTTCCTGCGGATTCCATGGCCAGTGCATCGAGCATGAAAACAGCCTCCTTGTGAAGCCAGTCAGCACTCCAGTCAGGAGCCTGGTAGGCTCCATGTCCCCAGATGGTCCCCAGCTGGTGGCCCCCGAGTGATTGCCAGACATTCTGGCCATCCTTTATCTCCTGGCCTGTAAAGATCAGTTCGCCGTCTGTCGTTACCACTTTGTCGGGAATAGGGGGTGCTTCCCGGTATATTTCAATTCCATAGTAAAGCAATGTCCCGAATGAAAGGACCATAATGGCTATAAAGCCCAGCCAAAGTTTTTTTGTAGTCATAGAAATGATTTCGTTTTTAGGAATTTGTTTTAATAATAAGTTTCTTTTAATCTCTTTACCCGTTCGATGTAATCTGAAACAGCTATTCCCTTAGCTTCACCCTTGTCAATCTGCCGGAAGTCAGCAAATACCTGCTCTTCTTCGGTCTCACTCATCAGGTTGTCGGCCATCCTGAACAGGATATTGTTTTCTTTAGCGATATGATTTTGCAGCAATACCGCATACCCAAGCATGGCTTCCCTGATAATGGATGCAGCGCTGTAATCCCCCTGTTTCAGGATACTGACTCCTTCAGCCATTTTTTTTACGTACTCCCGCCCTTGTATATGTTCAGTCAGCATTACGGCCACGGGGCCATTATCAGTCGAAAACCCCTTCTCGACCATCAGAGGAAACAGCAGGGTTTCTTCTTTGGCATGGTGCAGCCCGTCTGCATAGTTCCTGATCAGGTCAATTACTTCTTCTACATATAGAGGATCGATCTCAGTCCGTCCTGCAATTTTCTCCATTACTTCTGTAAGCTGCAGAATATAAATATGATCATTTTCCAGATTGTGGGTAGCTCTGTTCATTGCGTATAATTGTTAAAGTTTATAAGCCTTGGGAAACAGGATGTTGTTTTCAAGGTGAACATGTACATGAATATCATCTTCAAATTCGTGCAAGAGTTTAAATGCTACCTGATAGGTACTGCATCCGTCTTCCGGAACACTATATCCATTGGTTATCTGGTTTATGGTGTCCATGGCACCTCCGGCAAAATCATGTTCGCCAACCATCCGGTCTATTTCTGAGCGGATAATAGTCCGGTCGGCATCATTTGGACTGATCAGCATTCTTTTTATTGCCGGGAACAAATCTTCTTCTTCATGTTGCAGATGCTGATTCAATTCGTCATTGATCTGTGCAAAAAGGCGGGCAACTTCAACCAGCTCGGCGTGATTCTCCCCATGTACCGATGCAATCTTCTGGGTATAGAATAGCAATTCCGGCAATGTCTTCAACACATATTTATGGTGGGTGTTAACAATATAGTCGCACAAAAAGCCCGGATCCCATTCTTTAAAGTTCTGTGCATAACTTACCGGAGTTTCACTGACTTTAACTAAGTCGGCTGCCAGTGTTTCCAGATCGAGATTTTTTTCCTCGCATGATTCGCGAAGACTCATTTTTCCACCACAGCAGAAATCAATACCTGCACGTGTGAAAATTTCCGCTGCCCTGAAGTCATTGGCGACTATTTCGCCAATCGGTGTTTCGTAATTAATCTGTGTATTCATAATATATTAATTTTTGATGCTGCAAACTTATAAATTTTTTATTAGATGACAAAGAGGTCATTTAATAATTATTTATTTTTTTGCATTAATTTTTTAGTAATTTTGTCCCAACTAATACTTGTTGCATTGTTTACAAAAGAGACCGAATACGCGCTTAGAAGCCTGGTTTATATTCAATCGCAAAACGATTTGGGACGCACACCAGGGGTAGTGGAGATATCAAGGGAAATTGAATCTCCTCAGTTTTTTACTGCCAAAATCTTACACCGTTTGGTGAAAATGGGCTTTATCGAGTCACACAAAGGAAAGAGAGGCGGATTTTTATTTGATCCCGATAAACCCGATTTGCCATTAAGGGATTTTATTGCAGCCATTGAGGGCGAAAAGCTCTTTACCGGATGTGGTTTTGGGTTAAAGCAATGCGACGAAAGCAATCCTTGTCCGCTGCACCACCATTATGTACCTATCCGCAATGCACTTAATGAACTCACTGCCAACCAGACGGTTCAATCACTTGCCCACAAAGCAGTAGCCGATAGGGAAAAGTAAATATCCCAACAAATAGGGATTGCATTACCTTTTTATCATCTTTATTTTTGCCACGAAATTTTAATAACAAAGTCATGAGTGAAATTATTAACAATTCCGAAAAGAGAAAAGAGTTGCTCAAGCACCTGATATTACAACTGCATAGCGGGGACGCACCGGAAATGGTCAGGGGAAGACTGATTGAGCTGCTGAAGTCGGTGCCTTACGGAGAAGTGGTGGAAGTAGAGCAGGAGTTGATCAGTGAAGGACTTCCCGAAGAGGAGGTGCTTAAATTCTGCGATATACATACGGCAGTACTCGATGGTCATATTGATCAGACCGGGGCAAAATTTATCCCTCCGGGGCATCCGGTTGATACTTTTAAAAAAGAGAACCACGAGTTGGAAACGCTTGCAGATGAAATGGAACAACTTTTCGGAATTGCCCCATATCTGAAACCTGCCGATGTAAAAGGCTGGCTCATGAAACTTCATGCACGGTTTAACAACCTGCTGGATGTGGATAAACATTATCAAAGGAAAGAATATTTGTTGTTTCCCTACCTTGAGAAGCTTGGTATTACCGGCCCTCCAAAAGTAATGTGGGGAAAACATGACGAAACCAGGGCAATGATAAAAGCAGCCATTGAAGCTGTCAGTGCAGAAGGGGAGATAACCCCTGAAGAGGCTCTGGCCGTCACCGAGATGGTTTTGGCCCCTGCCGTACAAGCGGTAACCGATATGATCATGAAAGAGGAGGAAATTCTATTGCCGATGGCGATGGATCAGCTCACTGATGCCGACTGGTACAATATTTATCAGCAAACCATGGAGTTTGGCTTTTGCCTTTATGATCCGCAGGTAGAATGGAAACCCGAAGGGGTAGAAGTGGGCGAGCCTGAATTTGGAATTAAAGGAAATTTTCAGTTAAGCACCGGCAGTTTCAACGTGGAAGAAATGGAAGCCCTATTCCGGACACTTCCGATTGATCTTACTTTCGTTGATAAAAATGACAAGGTAAAGTTTTTCAGTCTGGGACCCGATCGGGTTTTCACCCGCAACCGGGCCATTCTGGGACGCGACGTACGCAATTGTCACCCGCCATCGAGTGTCGATATTGTTGACCGGATTCTCGAAGATTTTAAAAGCGGACGTGAAAGCAGTGCCGCATTCTGGATAAATTTTAAGGAGAAGTTTATTTATATCGAATATTTTGCCCTTCGCGACAATAACGGGGATTATCTTGGTACGGTTGAATTTACACAGGACCTGACCCACGTTCGAGGTCTTGAAGGAGAACAAAGGCTGCTTTCCTACGGAAAAAAATAATTGACATGACGCAGCATATTTTGATGATTACACCAAAAACCAAAGTAGGGGAGTTGCTTGAGGCATACCCTGCTTTGGAAGAGGTGTTGATTGAGATTTCGCCCGTATTTGCCAAACTGAAAAACCCTATTCTGCGAAAAACCGTTGCGAAGGTGGCTACACTCCAACAGGCTGCAGTTATTGGCAATATGCCGGTTGAAGAGCTGGTTAACCGCTTGCGTACAGAAGCAGGGCAGGGTACATTATCAGAAATTTCTGAGGGAGCCGAATACCTTTCCGCAGAACCGCCCAAATGGTTTTCGCCTGAGAAAATCCAATACCATTTTGATGCCTCCAAAATGATTAACGCAGGGGAAAGCCCGATGAATGAAGTGCTTCACCGTGTTAAGAACATGAACCAGGAAGAGATTTTTGAGCTTTCAACCCCTTTTGTTCCGGCTCCAATTATTGAAATATTATTGGGAAAAGGTTTTCGGGTATGGGTAGTACATGAGAAATCGAAATCAATAAGTTACATCTGCAAGTTATAAACCGCCCCCTTTAACGGAGGCGGTAATTTTACTAAGATGAAAGACAGAACACCAGGCGTTAATCGATTAGACTGCCACGCAGGTAGTTAGCCAGCGGAGAGAACCTCTCACTTTTTATCCCGCCACCCATTCGTTACAAAACGGAAATGCCCTGAGCTATGTACAGGAAATGATGGGACACGAAAGCATCAAGACCACCGTAAAAATACAACCACATAATCACCAAAGGATTTGAAAAAGTAAAAAGCCCAATGGGCAGTGATATTTAATGAAATTATTACTTTTGAATAAAAAAACAATTATTATAGACGCACATTTTGCAGGTGTATGCACTCGTTATGCTCAATAAATGCTTTAACCTCAATTTTAAGCATCATCATCGGTGTTCGGTACATTAACAATAATTTAAAATCATGTATGGAAACTTCAGATCAATTAGAAGATAAAGAATTAGAAGACATAAAAAAGGATGAGAAAGTACAAAGAGCCTTGAGCGAAAACTCAATTTCTATACAAAAGGAAAGCGTTGATGCTTTAAAGAAAGAGGCTCCCTTGCTGGGAATAACTGCCATCATATTTTTAATTTTCGGCGCCCTTTATTTTCTTTTAGGCTGGAATCGGCTACCCATTTCCAGCATTTATATTCCGCTGGCGCAGAAAATTGTGCTTGCCGTAATATTGATTTCTTTGGTATTGTTGGCCACAAGGCTTTTAAAAAAAATACTCATCCGCAAAATAGAAGACAAAAGTTCTGTATTTAATTTCAACCGTATTGCCGACTTGTTTGCGAGCCTGATTATACTCGGCATTGTTCTTTCGCTACTTTTTGCCAACTGGTATGCCGCAATGGTATCATTCGGCATAGTGTCACTTATACTTGGTTTTGCTTTACAAAATATAATCACAAGTTTTTTTGGATGGTTATACATTCTCATCCGTAAACCTTACGAAGTAGGTAACCGCATTAGGATAGGCAATGTGTATGGCGATGTAATCAATGTTAGCTATATTGATACAACACTATGGGAATTTAATGGCGATTATTTATCGGGCGACCATCCAAGCGGGCGCATTATAAGATTTACCAACTCAAAAGTATTCAGTGAATATGTATATAATTATTCATGGCCTTTATTTCCTTTCATCTGGAACGAATTTAGTTTGTTCATATCTTATGGAAGCGATTTCAAATTTACAAGCGATACCGCAAAACGTATTGTTGAGACGGAAATTGGTGAAGCCATGGTTAGACGAGTCAGGCGCTTTAAAAAAATTCTGGCCGAAACGCCTGTTGATGAACTGGATGTAAATGAATATCCTTCTGTTATTTTAAGGGCTAATAACAACGCATGGATAGAGGTGTTAGTGCGGTATCTGGTCGAACCAAAAAATTCAGGCAGGGTTAGGAAGCAACTATTTGATGCCGTGATGGACGAACTAAAGAAAAACCCGGAAAAGGTTATTTTTCCCAATACAAATAACCCTCCAAACATTTAATTTTTATGAATCTGTGTCAAATGTCATGCTCCCATTCCCCCGGGAAGACTGATTTTAATGCCGCAAAGCAGGTTCTGTGTTAAATGTTCCTGAAGGATAGAGAAAAGGTCAGTCATTATCAGGCAGATGTATCCAGTTGTGTTAAGGTTTGTGGTAATTTTGCAGCTTATGGCATTTGATACACAAAATTGAAAGGCTGGTACGAATTTCTTATAAAGCATCGTTCAATGTTGTCGTTTGGGTTTTTCCTCAACTTCTTTTCGGGGTATGGACAAACCTTTCTGATTTCATTGTATCTGCCATTTCTGGTATCTGCAGCGTCGATACAAAATTCAGGTTTTGGATCCCTTTACTCTGCAGCCACATTAATCGGCGCATTGCTTCTTTCTCAAATTGGCAAATACATTGATACGGTCCCCCTGAAGACCTATACATGGCTGGCTACCATCGCACTGATCATTTTCAGCATACTTTTCTCTCAGATCAATTCGGTTTTTCTGCTGTTTGTCGCCTTGCTTGGTCTCCGGCTAAGCGGGCAGGGATTAATGAGTCATATTTCGTCAACAGTTACTGCGAAGTATTTTAGCTCAGACCGCGGGAAAGCGCTAGGCATCACCTCATTGGGGCATCCGGCCGGACAATTTCTGCTGCCGGCAGTCATTGTGCCGCTGATTGCTATATGGGGTTGGCGTCAGAGTGTTATGGTGTCGGCCATACTGGTATTGATCGTAATGCCATGGGTAATACGGGCTGGTGCTAATTATACCCATGCAAGCCGGAGCATTGAAGCAACGGCTGCCGGGGAGAAACCGGTCAGACAGTCGGCTCTGCTTCGTGAAGGCCGGTTTTGGCTTATAGCTGTCAATTCATTTGTAACCCCTTTTTTGCTCACTGCCTTATTTCTTTACCAGGTTCCCATTGGGGAGAGCAAAGGCTGGAGCCTTGCCTGGGTGGCATTTTCATTCTCGTTTTACGCTTTTTCGACGGCTTTTTCGATGTTGCTCTCAGGTTGGCTGGTCGATAAATTCAGTGCACGCATGCTTTTTCCGCTCTACCTGATGCCTATGCTAATTGGCATAATCCCTCTTATATTTGGCAGTGCACTCTGGATGGGGCCGTTTTATATGGCAATGGCAGGCGTTTCTTCAGGGTTGGGAGGACCGGTTAAGACCGCCCTGCAGTCGGAAATTTACGGAGTTCGTTATTTGGGTACCGTCCGGAGCCTTTTCAGTTCCCTGTTGATTGTAAGCACGGCGTTAGGGCCGCCGCTGTTTGGCTATTTTGTTGATTCTAAGCTGCCTTCATTCTGGCTTTTCCTGTTTTCTTCCGTTGTCCTTATTGCAGTAATCATCCTGAGCTTTAAAATATGGCCTGCAGGGTACTGGCAAATTGTTAAAGTCCGGTTAGCTTTGCTTTTTACACGATAGTCGGACCGGAGCTTGCTTTATAAATTTTTATTTATTAAGAATTGATTAACAAAATAGTTAGATGGAATCTGGCGATGGATGCTGATATGTCGTAGCTTTGCAAAATAAAAAACAGATAGGTGCTATGACCATTATGTTTGAATCAGTTTCAATGTGAAAAGTTATAAAAAATATTAATGAGGGTTAATTAATAAACACATAAAATTTAAAAAATGAAAAAGTCGTTTTTCCTGATATTTGTTTTTTTCCTCGCTGCCTTGACAATTACCGCTGAGAATCCTCAAACTGCAGCAAAGGATTCCATTATTTTTGAAAAATTGGTTCACGATTATGGCAC
Organism: uncultured Prolixibacteraceae bacterium; assembly: GCA_964393915.1. GTDB lineage: Bacteria > Bacteroidota > Bacteroidia > Bacteroidales > Prolixibacteraceae > UBA1413. Next base: position 5,274 of record CAYMXK010000022.1, on the reverse strand, counting down.
AATTACACAGGGAGCTGAAGGTGGTTGTGAATTTGTCTTCACAAACAAAGGTGAGAAACCCCTGTTGTTGTCAAATGTGAGGGCATCCTGTGGGTGTACTGCGCCTACCTGGCCCCGTGAACCCATTCTCCCCGGTCAGAAAGGTGTAATCAAGGTGGGTTACAATACCAATATTCTCGGAGGTTTCAGCAAAGGTATTTCGGTAACTTCAAATGCCAGCAACAACACAGTTAACCTTACGGTGAAGGGGAATGTTATTGCAAAGCAATAAATTTAGCGATTGCATTTTCAAAGGTTGTCCGGATCATATAAGGGTGTGGTAACCATGTTTTGCATCGCCTTCCGATTCACTTGAAAAGTAGCCTGACAGGGAATATGTTTTTGTGGTAATCGTTAATGTATGCGCCTGAATAGAAACAGTCTATCTAACTTTTCCACTACAAAGCCGTATAAAGATAAATCTGAGATTTTTTTGTGTTGCCGCCGATGCCGGAATTCCGGCTATAATTAAGGCACAAAAGGTAATTAACCTGATGCAGTATTTATCTGATGTCAAATAGCAAAGAATATATCAAATCGCTCCTTGCCCTGGCAAATGTAACTTTAAACGGCAAAGGAGAGAACGATATCCTGGTAAAGAACGCTGGATTTTATGATCGTGTCCTTAGTGAGGGATTGCTTGGCCTGGGAGAGTCTTATATGGATGGCTGGTGGGATGCGAAAAACCTCGATGTATTAATCTGCCAGCTGATAGATGCTTCACTTCATGAAAAAGTCAAAAATTGGAAAATCCTGCCCTATATATTTAAGGCTAAACTTTTTAATGCCGGCAGAAAGTCAAAGGCATACGAGGTAGGTAAGAGGCATTATGATTTGGGAAATGCATTGTTTGAGAAAATGCTCGATAAAACAATGACCTATTCGTGCGGATATTGGAGAAATGCCAGCAGCCTGGATGAGGCACAGGAAGCTAAACTTGACCTGATATGCAGAAAGTTAATGCTTTCACCCGGAATGAGAATTTTAGATGTTGGCTGCGGGTGGGGAAGTTTTTGTAAATATGCAGCTGAAAATTATGGCGTAGAGGTTCTTGGGATTACAGTTTCAAAAGAACAGGCAGACCTCGGCAATAAATTATGTGAGGGACTGAATGTTGAGATCAGATTGCAGGATTACCGGGAACTGGAGCCAGCAGCTTTGTTCGACCGTGTTGTATCTGTTGGCATGTTTGAGCATGTAGGATCAAAGAATTACAGGAGCTTTATGAAAAGTATCCATCGGGTGATGAAGGATGACGGATTGTTTCTGCTGCATACGATAGGGTCGAACAAATCGTTGGTAACCACAGACCCCTGGACAAACAAATACATATTCCCGAATTCAATGCTTCCTTCCATTGCGCAAACCGGCTCAGCTATTGAACAGCTGTTTGTAATGGAAGACTGGCACAACTTCGGCAGTGATTATGATAAAACACTTATGGCCTGGTTCGCGAATTTTGATAACTCCTGGGATGAGCTTAAACCAAACTATGATGAAAGGTTCTACCGCATGTGGAAATATTATCTGCTAAGCTGCGCCGCATCCTTTCGTGCCAGGAAAAACCAGTTGTGGCAAATCGTATTATCAAAAAGAGGAATAAAAGAGGGATATCAATCGTTTCGGTAGTAGCGGCAAGTAATTTTTTATTCTCATTTTTGACGATATTGCCAGATGAGACTCCACTATAGAATATTTACTATTTAAGGAATATTCCAATCTGACAAACAGGGTATTAATTATATCAAGCAAAGTCTTATTTTAAAATTTTATAAGATTTGATATATATCAATGATTTAATTACTAAATTGCGGAATTATTCAGCAGACCATAGCGGAGAAATACTATGATTGATTCACAAAAAATGACGAGAAGCAGCTGTATTTTTGGCACAGATGAGTTCGAATACATGAGTCTTCTTACCAGGGACGAACTTGAATTGTTGCAGTCTAAAACGGTTGATGTGAAATTTAGAAAAGGTGAAGTTGTATTTAAGCAGGGATCTTTCGCCAATAATATCATCGTTCTGAACGAAGGGCTACTCAAAACCTATATCGAAGGAGCCAATGACAGGCTTGTCCTGCAGGTATTTTCTCCTGTTAAAATGATAGGGTTATCCGCTCTTATGGAGAACAGCCACGTAAGGTATCATTCCGCACAGGTTTATGTCGATTCAAGGATCAGCCTGATTGAAATCAGCGTTATTCGCCAGATTATGGCTTCCAATGCTGCTTTTGCAGCGAAATTGGTATCGATGCTGGCCCAGCAGCTTATAATCACCAGCGGAAGGTTCTATTGCCTTACCATGAAGCAGACTTATGGACGAATGGCAGATGTACTGCTTTGCCTCGCCAACAGAATTTACAAAGCGGACCGGTTTCCGCTTCAGTTGTCGAGAAAGGATTTCTCTGAGCTCACCGGAATGACAATAGAAAGTGTGTCCCGTATATTTACAAAATTCAAGAACGACGGCCTGATCCGTATCGAAAGCGATTATTTGGAGATTCTTGATGGCGAGAAGCTGGAATTGATAAGTATGAAGGGGTAGTCAAAAAGGTTAAAAAAAATCCACCGGATAACAGGCTCCGGTGGATTCTTTATGCAACCTGCTTTATTTTATAAAATCTCACTTGGGATCTCAGTAATTGGCCTGATTGCTATCTTTTTTACAAATAATTCTCCACCTTCTGACTGAATCTGGATTTTACCGGCACTCAATGGCTGTATGATACCATCCACGAAGGTACCTGTGTTTTGGTTTACCATAACGGTAACACCGTTAACCACATGAACAGCAGTACGGCCAAAGCAGTACAAATCTACAGTGTTCCATTCACCCAGCGGTTTTTCCACATCGGAGGCTTTCCTTATCATGCGTCCGTTGGCGTGGTCTCCAAACTGGATAAGACCGGCCCCCGGGGTATAATAGTACTGGCTGTCGTCTTCTTTTTTTACAGCCGCTGTTTCACAGGTGGTATTGTCCATGAGGTAAGTGTCGCCAAGGTTGGTGTGCATCAGCTGACACTCGATATTGGCCATCCAGGTGTCGAATGCAACACCAAAGGGACCAAAGCTGTGATAAAGCAATCCACTGTTGCGGCGGGAATAAACCGTTTCCCCCCATTTGAATACCAGTTGCAGGTGATAGTTCTCGAACGATTCCCTGGTGGCCAGTGAGCCATTTATTTCGCCTGAGATACGGATAATCTTCTCTCCGTTTTCTTCAACTATCGTAAAAACCTTTTCATTTGTAGCAGCCTGGGCCAGTCCGTCCCATTCACTACCCAGGGAAGAGCCGAGATACATATCCCAGTTTTCAAGGTTTTGCCCGTTATACAACTGTTGCCATGGATCTTGCTGCTGACACGACATGCTTACAAAAGCAACTAATAAAACTGTGGTAATTAAGTACATTGATTTTTTCATATAGAGCGGTTTTAAATAAAAAACTGCCCTAATATAGGACAGTTTTTTGAATTTTTTGAATATTATTTACGATTTACGTCTACAATGCATGTTCCGCAATAAGTTCCTGCGCGCGTTCATAAATGGCTGCATCGTCGAGAAGCACGATACCACCACCGGGACCTGGTTCCATATGAATACCAACTGCTGTACCTCTTTCGTAATTCGAACCTCCGAAGTAATTCCTAATGGTTTCCTCTGATAAATTGAACTCCCTTGACAATCTCCTGATCGACCCGTGAGGTAAGCTGTCTTTGACTTTGCGCAGCTCATTAAAGGTGATTTTCAGCTCCATAGCAGTAAAATTTTATAATTGTTTATACTATTTTAAAAAACTCTTTAAATATAGGATTTAAAGATCAAAGTTAGCCATAAAAGTAAAACTTTGTTTAACCTCAATTTAACATTCATTTCATTTTCAGAAGAGGAATTCCGGGTGCAAATTTAGGCTAAATCAATGGTTTTTTGAGATTTAAGCCGATAGAATAAAATTTGTAAGAAAAACAGGAAGACGATTTTTAACAATTTTTAAACATTGTTTCCGGCTTAATCTCTAACACCTGCCAACTGAAGTTCAAAGCCATCGAGAGGTGTTTTGGCCGGGGCCAGTACAACTTTGTGTTCCCGATTAAGCAGAAAGGCAGAAGGCCAGGAGCGCACTTTGTATAAGCGGCCGATAGTTTTTGCCTCATTATCAGTAACTATCCTTCCGGGAATATTATTGGATTTGATAAAATCCTGGTTGTTCATCCGCCCGGATGGCGTTAATACCACTAATATTTCCACACGGTCTCCGATACGCTGGGCGATTTCGGTGAGGTATTTTAGATGTTCCCTGCAAACCGGGATTTCAAGGTCGGCAAAGAGTATGTATTGATAGGATTTGTTGGATGCTGAAGAGCAAATTGTGTCGCCAGTCAGATCAGGCAGGCATATTTTTGGTGCATAAGTCCCGGTATAGAGAAACTGAATTTTTTCTGATACAGAAGCAGCGGCGCCTCTGATATAGACGTTGGCATGCCCCGTAAAGGCTGTGCCCTGTAATGTCTGTATAATGGCATTTTTGGGGAATTCGCCAGAATAGAATGCATCATGGAGCATTTTGATCAGCAATAGTTCCGACAATGGAGAAGTTGTTTCCGTATAGGATTCGGTCCATTTTTTTATTTCGGCCAGGTTTCTTTGGGCAATCATCGCGCGGATACGGGCTCCCTGGGTGGTTTTGCTCTCAAGGCTAAGCGTATTGGTGAAGAGCCGGTCGACCAGTTCGGCAAAGGCAGGAAGTTTCCATGCATTTTCAGGAAGGTCCTTCAAATCTGCCATCAGCTTTTCGCGCCCGGCGCGGATAATACCGGCTTCGATGGTTTTCATCTGCAACTTTTGATGGAATTTTAATTCAGGTGAACTTATACCGGCAAATTCCTTTTCGAGAGGAAGTCTTACCGAATCCAGGTAATTGCGTTGTTGTCTTAAATAGAGCTGGTTAAAATATTTCTCATTCAATTGGTAAAAGCGTTGGTCGAATCGGGCAAAGAGATTGTTTAAGTCGCTTTGGGCAGTGGACTGGTTGATAATCCATATCTCTATCGGCTTAAAATAGGGGTTCTTGCTCTCCTCAAAAGTTTTCAGTTTGAGTGGGGGTAGTTTAATTTTAAGGGTCTGACCCGGTGAAACAACCATTTTACCACGATAGGAATCAAAATCTGCGTAGCAAAAGAGGGTTTCGGTAATGTCTGTTTCAACCTGAATCCTTCCCTGAGGGCCAATGCG
>CAYMXK010000021.1:0-23905 GCA_964393915.1 uncultured Prolixibacteraceae bacterium | reverse complement strand
TCAGGCATCTCAGACAGCAATTGTTAAAGTTCTCGGCACTTATTGAACTGGAACTGGATTTCAGCGAAGAGGACGTGGAATTTGCTGATCGAAGTGAACTAAATATTTTGGTAAATCATATTAAACAACTTATTATTAAGCTATTAAACTCTTTCAGGCTGGGGAATGCAATTAAGAACGGAATTCCAGTGGTTATTGTCGGTGAAACCAATGTGGGTAAAAGCACCCTGCTCAATGCCTTATTGAATGAGGAGAAGGCAATTGTCAGTGAAATCCATGGCACAACACGCGATGTAATTGAAGATGTGGTCAATATCCATGGAACTGCCTTCCGGTTTTTTGATACTGCAGGAATCCGCGAAACCAGCGATGCCATTGAAACAATGGGTATTGAGCGAACATACAGTAAATTACGTCAGGCTGAAATTGTGCTGCTGGTGATCGATCTGACCAATCCGGCGGAAGTTGTTACGGCCCGGATTGCCAATATTCGCAGCCACATTGAAAATCAGCACCTGATAATCGTGGCCAACAAAACCGACCTGGCGCTGGAATCTACATTTCATGCAGTTAAAAATATTAAACCGGGTGTCAACGAGGATTTGGTTTTTATCTCAGCAAAAGGCAAATCCAACATAGATGAACTTATCCACCGGATGAGTGAAACCTTATCGTTGGATAAAGTGAGCAGTGAAGATGTAATTGTAACCAATATGCGCCATTTTGAAGCACTTAAACATGCCCTGGCTTCCATAGAGAGGACGGAACAAGGCCTGGAAACTCTTGTATCCGGAGATTTTCTTGCTCAGGATATCAGGGAATGTCTTCACCATCTGGGAAGTATTATCGGAGAAGTAACAGAGGACGAAGTGCTTGGCTACATTTTTAAACATTTCTGCATCGGAAAATAAACACAATTAGAAATAAAAGTTGCCAGTGAGATTGTAAAAAAATTGACGAACTAACACCAACTGAAAGAAAATAATATTTTAATTAATTATGATGCTTGAATATTTACTAAGGTCTTCAAACCAAGCAATATACACTGACTTTCAAGGTAATCAAGCCTTACTTGGTTTCTACAGTTATGCAAAAAGATATAAAAATTGCACAATTAAATTAAATTTTGATGCTATCAACTTCATTGATGCCAATTTATCAGCTGTTTTATTTGCCATGATTTACGACCTGAAAAAAATTAATAATGTCCTTACTTTCATTGATTTTAGTACTCTTTCAAAAGACCTTAATATTCTTATCCGTAATGGATTTACAAGTCATGTTGCAGGGAAGGAGTTTATCTTTTCGCCATTTGACATAAGGGACACAACAATACCTTTAAAGGTCATTTCTCAAACTGATGTAGATAGTCTTTGTTCATATATTGAACGGGATTTTTTACATCAACGAGGATTAAACCTTATAAATAACCAAACTAAAGATAAAATCAATAATCACTATCTTGAGATTTTTTCAAATGTTGAATTGCATGCTAACACAAAAGACCCAGTATTTGTATGCGGTCAATATTTTCCTACTCAAGGAGAAGTAAAATTCACTTTAGTTGATTTAGGTGAAGGATTTTTGAAAAAGATTGCCGCATTTACAAAAGGCAATGAAAACATAAAAACAGCTTCAAGAGCAATCGACTGGGCTCTAAGTGGTAATTCAACTAAAAAAGGAGCTCTTGGAGGAACTGCTTTATTCGGGATTAAGAAATATTGTATATTTTCTGGTAATACAATCCAGGTCATCACTGATAATTGCCATTATACTCATTTTCACAGGAGTGCAACAAGTCAGCAAATAATGAATCCAATGAAAGGCACAACGATTCATCTTATTTTTCGCTACCTTAATAGATAATTTATAAATTATTTCATCAATCTTTTTTCGTACCTTTAAACAATAGTATTATTTTTACGTCCCTATTGATATGGCAGTGCTTAAAATTATAGACATTATCAATACTCCAAATGCTATTTTGCATAGTTTTGGTTTAAAAGTATTTGAAGTTGCATCTGAATCAGTTGCTAATAATAAACCATTAGTAATATCTTTTGATGGTTTAAAAAATATTACATCTGCATTTTGTAATGCTTCTATTGGGAAATTGTATTTGTCTTTTACTCATGCTTCTGAATTGTTAACATTTGATGGGCTGGAAAATAATCCAATGTGGGATGAAAAAGTTCAAAGTTCTATTAAACTTGCTCTTAATCCAGAAAAAATTGAGCAACAAAATCAAGCTATTTCGGATTTACTCTGTTCTTAATGGCTTACCTAATCCACAAAATAGACACTCTCATACCAGAAGATTATCCTTTGATATTTTGTGATGCAAACGTATGGATTACTACACTCAAATATTTTGGTTCCATCGTAGTTAATTCAAATGAACAACCATATCAGGATTTTATTGAGGCAATCATTAATTTAAATAATGAAACTGACCCTAAAGCATCAAAGCGAATAAAATATCGTCCCAAACTTGTTTTAACAAGTATTCTTTTATCGGAAATTATTAACGCTTACATGCGTAACGTTGCCATGAAAGCTTTCTTTGGTGGAGGTGACACATTCAAATCAAAGAGTTTTAAAAATGACTATCGTGACAATCCTCGTTCAGACTATAAGCAAAAATTGAATGATTTGAGTTCTGACATTGTTGCATTTCAAGATTATTCTGTAGTAATGGATGACGCTTTCAATGTAATTAATCCATATTCTTTTCTTCCCACTTTGAGTTCATTTGATGCCGATTTCAACGATGTATATTATTTCCATTTTCTTTCTCATCATAAAATGCCCTTCATAACTCATGATAAAGACTGCAAGTTTAGCGATATAATTATTGGGACAAATAACTTTGCATTATTGAGACACTCAACAATTTGAATAGCCTTTTCTTAAAAGTAAAATCTTGCTGAAAACGACACCAGTTCCTGAACAAAGCGCACAGCAGTTCCTGACGGAAACAAGACATCATCCATGGATCCTATTGCTCGATTTCAGGAGATAAAAGTCGCCAGAGGAACATGTAAATGGTTCTCTGATACCAATATCCTGTATTCGTAAACGAAATTGGGCGTGAAAATTCCCGCTTCTATATTTTCCTCAATCTCTGACTTGCTCCAGAATCTCAATTCATCTACCTCAGCCGACGGAATCCCGGGAATTTTTTTCAAGGAAGCTTTAAACATATAAACCAATTCTGCCTCCAGATCGGTTTCCCACCTGTAAATTCTCAGCGGCATTGCAATAAATCCGGTTACGCCGGTTTCTTCCAGCGCCTCTCTTTTAATTGCAGTTTCAACTGTCTCACCTGCAGAGATGTGTCCACCTACCGCTGTATCCCACTTTCCTGGCTGAACAAGTTTATCGGCCGGCCTTTTCTGTAGCAGTATCTTTCCTTTATCGTTTATAAAATGAAGGTGAACCACCGGATGAAGAAGTTTTTCTCCATTATGCACCAGCGACCTGGGAGCCTTACCGGTAATTTCTCCCCTTTCATTTACCAGAGGAACCCATTCCTCTTTTACAAATTCCATCTGTTGAATTTTACTGCAGCAAACTGTTTTTTAAAGAGTACACCGAAAAGAATACAAAGCAATCTACCTTATTTTCAATTGGTACTTTGGGTTCCTCGTACAACTTTATGGATGCGTACCTCAAAAATCAGGGTTGAAAAAGCGGGAATACTCCCACTGCCGTTTTGGCCATACCCAATTTGGGAAGGTACAATCATAGTTGAAACCGTTCCCAGTTGCATAAATTTCACACCTTCGTTAAGACCATCAACAACTGATGAAGAGGTTCCCTGCGGAGTTACCACGAAGCGGAGCGGATCGTAGAAATGGCCTTGTTCATTAATGTTCTGATCAACCAATGTGCTGTCGATTAGCCATGTACGGTAATAAATGTCAACCACATCACCAGCTTTGATGGTGTCGCCGGTACCTTTTTGTTTTTCAATATAGTATAAACCTGAGGAGGTCGGTTTAACGGTAATATTGTTCCTAGTAATATACTGATCGAGCCGTTCGAGCTCCAGCTCCCTTAGTTTTCCCAAATTGTTGTCATCGCACGAAAGGAATACCATTGGAACCAGAACGATAAACAATAGTGCCTGAAGAATTGCTTTTGTCATATTATAATTGCATTTTTTTAAGATTTAACGGTTATCGTAACGCCACTAAAGGATTTTGGGTCTGATGTCGACCATTTTTGCAACAAATATCAATGTGCTGTATGGAGGTATGAAGCCAGCGCCAGTGGCGCCATAAGCCAGATTGGAGGGAATTATAAACTGCATCTTTTTACCCTTGTTCATTCTGCCGATCATTTCCTCCCATCCTGCAATCATATTCATCTCTTTGTGGACATAATTCATCGTTGAATCCACTGAATTTATTCCTGATGCATCAAAAAGTTCTCCGGAAACCAGATAACCTGCATATTGAACAAAAAGGGTATCGCCTGCAACAGGGTAATCTCCTTCTCCGGGGGTAAGATTTACGTAATAAATTCCGGAGGCCGTTGTGTCAATATCGAACCCTGATGAAACAAGCTGCGATAAATAAACCTGGAGCTTCTCCCGCTCCTTTTCAGGGGTATATTCATTTTCAATGTCTGTCTTCATACAGGATGTGGCCAGAAAGCCTGCCATAATGCCAAAAAGCAATAATCTGCCAAATATTCTTCTATTCATACTATTAAGTTTGTGTTTCATTCAATTGATGTAAATAACCAGGTAAAAGTTGCGTGAATTTCTCCAAAGTTTCACTCATACCAAGTTTTATTTCTCCTCCAGCCGCATTCAGGTGCCCTCCACCATTAAAATGGTCAGAACAAACTGAGTTTGCAGGGAAAGAGCCTTTCGATCGCAAGGATACTTTAACATATCCATCCTTCTCAATAAACAAAGCACTGAAAATAATATTGTTGATCGATAAAGGAATATTTACAAAACCTTCGGTATCTCCCGGTACAAAATTATACTTTTTTAGTTCATCGCGTGTAAGACTTATATACCCGGTCCGGTATTCAGGCAAAATTACCATCTTTTCATGCAAACTATACCCCATTAACCGGATACGGTCGGCTGTAAAGTTGTGGTATACCCTTGCATGTATCGATTCCGTATCGATTCCGTATGTCATCAGGGCTGAAAGCACTTTATAAAGGTTGGGCCGGGAGGTGTTGTGACTGAAGGAACCTGTGTCCGTCATAATGCCTGCATAGAGTGCTTCAGAAGCCTTCTGGTCGAGGTATCTCTCCCACCCTGCCGCAATGATCACATCATACATTAATTCGGCAGAAGAGCTGTATGCAGGCTCAGAAATGGTCAACTGGCAAAAATTATCCGGATAAGGATGATGGTCAACCATGATTTTGGTGCCGGCAAAGGAGTTTAAAGCTTTTTCCATATTATCGGTCCGTTTAGCTTCGTTAAAATCAACGCAAAACATCAGCCCGCATTGCAAAATATAGTTATCTGCCGTCTTCTTTCTGCGCTGATAATTCATGATGTCCACATCTCCGTTTAGCCAGCTAAGAAAACCGGGGTAATCGTTGGGTGTAATTACTTTAACAGAGTGACCTGCATTCTTCAAAACCACAGCCAGTCCATAAGCCGTTCCGATGGCATCACCGTCAGGATTGGAATGTGGAACGATCACAATAGGTCTTGAATTGTTTTGCAACAATTCAGCCAATTGTATAATTATTTCATTTTCAGTGTTTTCCAAATTTTCTAAAATTTTCAAGCTGCAAATATAAGAAATCTCACTCAGCTGCCTTACCTTGCACAGGTTAAATTTTGTTATCTTCGCCACCTGTCCAACACTCTTAAATTAAAAATAAAATGACTGGGAATATCACACTTACTATGGTAAAACCCGATGCAGTCGGGAAGAATCTCATCGGGCCGGTTCTTAAAGTAATCAACGAATCAGGTTTCCGGATCAGAGCTATGAAATACACCCGGCTTACCAAAGAACAGGCCGGGCAATTTTATGCTGTTCACAGCGACAAGCCTTTTTATGCCGATTTGGTTGAATTCATGAGTTCAGGCCCCATTGTGGCTGCCCTTCTTGAGAAGGAGAATGCCATCATCAGTTTTCGTGAGCTGATAGGCGCCACCAACCCTGCCAATGCAGCGCCGGGAACCATACGTGCAATGTTTGCAGAAAGTCTCCAGCGCAATGCGGTGCATGGATCCGACAGCGATGAAAACGCCATCATCGAAAGTGACTTTTTCTTTTCAAAATTAGAAAGATTTTAGTTACTGTAAAGAAAGTTAAACTGTTCAAAAACAGCCTGCATCCGGATTACTGATTCAGGCTGTTTTTATTTTAAGACTATCCTGGTTACCGCATTCTGGCCCACACTCTCGTTTATTCGCTGCCGAAGCTCTTCACGCAGCATGGTCAGCTCAGATTTAACTATTGATGAATTGACTTCAATGATTAGTTCGCCATTTTTCATGGAAATGTCAGTTACATACCGCCCCATGGCTTTACCCATAATTTCATGACAGTGCTGAATGACATCCACTTCCTTTAATTTATTGGTGAAATTTTTTTCCCTGGCGTAGTCTTTCAGCAGATTACCCAGGTGTTGGGTCTGGCTTCGTCTCATTCTGTAATATTTATTTCGCCGTTAATAACTTTAAAAATGCGGTAATCGGAAGTAACCGTTTGCAAAATGGTGTCCAGGTGCTCCCTGTTGGTGTCAGTAATGAATATTTGTCCGAAATGTTCACTGGCAACCATTTTTACGATCTGTTCAACCCTGTTTTTATCAAGTTTGTCGAAAATATCATCAAGCAGTAGTATCGGTTTTATACCGGAGATTTGGCTGATAAATTCAAACTGCGCCAGCTTTAAAGCCACCAGGTAAGTCTTTTGTTGCCCCTGTGACCCCAGCTTCTTTACGGGATAGTCGCCCAGCGTCAGGTTTAAATCGTCCTTGTGTATCCCGACGGTAGTGTATTGGACGCTTCTGTCACGCTGAAATGACTCACTGAGTGCCTCACTGAAAGCTTTTTCATACAAATCGGACTTGTAAACCAGCCCGACTGTTTCAGCGCCCTTTGATATGGCAGTATAATACTTTTGAAATACCGGATTCAATTCGATGATAAAGTTTTTACGTTGCTCAAATATCCGTCTGCCTGAATCTGTCAACTGTTCATCGTACACCTCGAACACCTCAATATCGATGGGAAGACCTTGTGCTGCCTGCTTCAACAGATTGTTCCGCTGCAGTAAAATGCGATTGTAGCGCATAAGGTCATTCAGGTATGCTGGATCAAATTGAGCAACAACACCATCAATAAATTTGCGGCGTTCCTCGCTTCCCCCCAGGATTAACACTGAATCGCTGGGTGAAACCATGACCAATGGCAATAATCCGATATGGTCGGCCATCCTTCGGTAAACCTTACTGTTTCTCTTTACCTGCTTTTTTTGTCCCTCCTGAAAACTGCAAATAACCTGCTCCTCTGCCCCCTCTCTTTCATATTGCCCTTTTAGCAGAAACCAGTTTTCATAGTGTTTAACGTTCATCTGGTCTACTGCATTGAAAAAGCTTTTTGTAAAAGACAGATAATACAATGCATCCAGCACATTAGTTTTACCCGCCCCGTTATCTCCTATAAAACAATTTAGCCGTGGCGAAAAGTCAATGACGGTTTCGCAGATGTTTTTAAAGTTGGCAACGGTAAGGTTCCTAAGATGCATTTTTCAGTAAATTGTTACGTACTGCAAAACTATGTAAAAAAATGCGACACCGAAAGATAAATCACTTAATGGGTTAATAACATTACTATGTTGATTATTATCCAAAATATTGAAGCTATGACAGAACCATATTTGAAAAAAAAGCTATTTTTGCGACACAATTTTTGAAAAGATACGAAATGGCAAAAAAGAAGACATCTCAGCACGACAATCTACAGGATATTGAAAGTGCGTTGACGAGAACAGAGCAGTTTGTTGAAGACAATCAGAAACTTATCACCTATATTATAGGTGCCATAATTGTAATAGCAGTTGGGTTCCTTGGGCTGAGTAAATTTATCATCCAGCCACGTGAAACAGATGCACAGTCACAAATGTTTATGGCCGAAAATTATTTTGAGAAAGATTCGTTCAATCTGGCTTTGAACGGTGATGGCAATTACCTTGGTTTTCTTGATATCATTGATGATTATGGCATGACAAAATCATCCAGACTTGCCCGTTTTTATGCCGGAGTTTCCTATCTGCGGCTTGGTGAATATGAAGAAGCCATAAATTATCTTGGACGATTCAAAACAAAGGACATCCTGCTTGGTCCGGTAAAGGAAGGCAGCATGGGTGATGCGTACCTGCAACTGGGTGAAAAGGACAAAGCTATTCGGCATTATACGAGTGCTGCAGATATGTCTGACAATGAATTTACTGCTCCGATTTACCTGATGAAAGCAGCCAACCTCCTCGAAACGCAGGGTGAATACGCGAAAGCACTCGAAATGTATAACCGTATAAAGACCAAATTCCCGGAAACCACTGAAGGAAGAAACGTTGATAAATATATCGCCCGGGTTTCTACATTAACCAATAATTAATTGATAAGCAACTATATCTTGTCCCCTCCTGCAGCAGGGGGGGACTTTTTTTTCTCATTAAATTATGGCAACAAGAAATTTATCTGAATACGATGCCTCCAGGGTCCCCGCTGGCAATGACATGCATATCGGCATTGTAGTAGCCGAGTGGAACTGGGAAATTACGGGCGCAATGGCCCAGGGAGCCTATGACACGTTGATCCGACACGGGGTAAGTGAAGAAAATATCGACATTGAAACAGTGCCTGGCAGTTTTGAATTGCCCCTGGGCGGTCAACTGATGGCTGAGACAGGGAAATATGATGCCATATTGCTTATCGGATGCGTGATTCAGGGAGAAACCCGGCATTTTGATTTTATATGCCAGGGCGTAACAAAAGGTACAGTTGACCTAAACCTGAAATACAACCTGCCCTTTATTTTTGGTGTCCTTACTACAGAAAACCTTCAGCAGGCTCTTGACCGTGCCGGAGGAATTCATGGAAATAAAGGCGACGAGGCTGCATTGACAGCCTTAAAAATGGTTAGTCTGAAAGCAAAGTCCCTAAAAAAATAAAAAAAGCCATCCGGCATCCGGATGGCTTTTTTATATCATTTTTAATTATCCTATTGACGTCTTTGCTGCATACGCTTACGTGATTCCTCCCTGAACTTTTCATACTGTTTCCACTGATCGGCAGAAAGAATCTTCTTCAATTCTTTATCTTTTTCTTCCTGATTTGCAGTCATCTGGGCACGCATTTTTTCACGCTGGCTGTCGCTCATATTCGCAAAGTTACCGCCTGCTCGCATTTCCTGAGATTTCTTTGCATATTTCAGGTTGAGGTCATTCACCTTCTTTTCAAGGTCTTTGGTCATTTTTACATATTCGCCCATTTGCTCAGTCTGGCGTTTTGCCATATCCTCGGGTGTACCCTGACGGCCCTGTCCCCCCGGTTGTGCTTCTGTAACAAATGCAGCAAATACCATCATTAAAATAAACATTCCGATTCTTTTCATAGCATCAATTAATTTTAAAGAAGTTAATACTTTTTTATGCCAGATTTGACTACTTTTTTGGTTGATGGTTTAATGGGTGTAAAATAAAAAAGAGGCTGTCCCTCAGTGTTAGGAAAGCCTCTTTCAAATAATTGAAGATAACTATTTCTTTTTGGTTGTCTTTACTCCGCGTTCTTTTGCAAGATGTTCAAGTCTTTGTTGAAACTTAGATTTGGTGACAGGCTTCTTCTTATTGGCCATCAACTGCTCCCTGATCTTAGTTTCATCCACCATTCCGCGAACGATATAGGTCTGTCCGATCGTGATTACGTTAGCAAGGAAATAATAATAACTCAGTCCGGCCGAATAGCTGTTTAAAATAAACATGAACATTACAGGCATCATATACATCATTGTTTTCATTCCCGGCATGGTTGCTCCGGCAGTAGCCTGAGAGTTCAGCCGTGTAGAAATCACCGTGGTTATGGTCATGAGCAAAGTGAATAAACTGACATGATTCCCATAGAATGGGATAGTAAACGGAAGAGAAAGGACGGAGTCGTAAGTTGAGAGATCGTGCGCCCACAGGAAACTCTGCTGCCGGAGTTCAATAGATGTGGGAAAGAAAAAGAACATGGCTATAAGTATCGGCATTTGCAAAAGCATAGGCAGACAGCCGCCCATCGGATTGACGCCCGCCTTCTTATACAAAGCCATTATTGCCTGCTGCTTATCCATGGCCTTATCGGCAGGAAATTTGGCATTGATCTCATCCAGCTCAGGCTTTAAAACCCTCATTTTGGCCTGCGAAACATAGGACTTATAAGTAAAAGGAAAAAGAATCAATTTGATGAAAACAGTCAGTAAAAGAATTATAATTCCAAAATTGGTCATGTAGTCCCGGAGGAAGTTGAACACGGGTATTATGAGGTATCTGTTCACCGGACTGACGATGGCATATCCCAGGTATACCTGTGACTCCATATCTAACCGGTATTGCCGTAATGTCTGGAAATGATTGGGACCAAAGTAGAAAGTCATACCGTACTGTTGGGATGGCCTGGACTCCCATGGCAGGGAGATGCCTGCATAGAAATTGGCGAGATACTTATCGTCCTCCTCCATCCTCGTGCTTCTTACCTGCACTGATGGAAAAGATTCTTCAGCAATCAGCGTTGATGAAAAAAACAGCTGTTTCATCCCTATCCATTTGGTACGGGTAAGGTTCTTTTCTTCCGATTTTGTTGCGCTCAGTTTATCAACATCATCCTCAAAAAACTTGTAATATATCTGGGTGTAACGGTCTTCTCCGAATTGAGATTTTCGCTCCTGCCGGGGTACATCAAACGACCATAAAAAATTAATGTCTGGCTGGGTGGCTGGAACCAAACTGTTCATGCCCTCCATATTAACATCGAAACCAACCAGGAAGGAGTTGTGCTTTAGTGTGTAAACATACTCAATATAACTGCCGGGGGAAACTTCAAGTCTGTAGCTTACAGACTGGCTTTGTCCCGGAAATTCTTCATTATATTTTTCATCGCCACGATCACCCATCTTGACTTCAACACCGGAAACACGGACAGATTCAGAAGCCTGCGTTTCAAAAAACAGATCGTCAGTCTGGATATTCCTGTTCTGTGCGAAGAAATTCATGCCAAACTGGTTATCCGGACCATCAAAAAGTATCAATGGCTCACCCTCATGGGTTTTATAATCTAACAGCTCAACCGAATAAATCCTGCCACCTTTGTTGCTAAGTGTGAGCTTCATAAGATTGTTCTGAAGAGTTACATAAGATTCTGATCCACTGGCAGCGGCGCCAAAAATACCCAGCTGGTTTTCAAGTTCCTTTTGTTTAGCTGCGTTGATTAAGGAATCAGGAATTATTTCGGCTGTAACCATTTGTTGCTGCTCTTGCTGCAACTGGTATTGCCTGGCTCTTTCAACCTCAACCTGCTGTATGGAATCCTGACGGCGTTTTGCCGTTTCAATTTGTTCTTTTGAAGGCTGGTTTACTACAGAAAAAACTACCAAAACCAAAAAGATCAGAACTATGCCAATTATTGAATTTCTATCCATGAATTTTTTTATTGTGCTAATGCGTTTTTAATAAAATCGACAAAAAGTGGATGTGGATTAAGGACTGTACTTCGATATTCAGGATGAAACTGAACACCAACGAACCATTTATGGTTGGGAATCTCCACAATTTCAACCAGGTCGGTTTCAGGATTGATCCCTGTTGCTTTCATACCGGCTTTTTCAAACTGTTTTAGAAAGGCGTTGTTGAACTCGAACCGGTGCCGGTGGCGCTCCTTAACCGTGAGCTTGTTGTATGCAGTGAAAGCGTGCGATTTTTTTATCACTAACCGGCAGTCATAAGCTCCGAGCCTCATGGTTCCACCATAGTCAATAACCTCCTTTTGCTGCTCCATCAGGTCAATTACCGGATAAGGAGTTTTCGCGTTCATTTCGGTAGAATCAGCATCTTCGAGGTTAAGTACATTACGGGCAAATTCGATAACAGCCATTTGCATTCCCAGACAAATACCCAGGTAAGGGACATTGTTTTCACGGGCAAACTGTACGGCAAGAATCTTCCCTTTGATCCCGCGGTGTCCGAAGCCCGGAGCTACCAGAATGCCATGAACATTCTTCAGCTTTTTCTCCAGAGTGGCAGGGGTAATTGATTCAGAATGTATCCATTTAACATTCACTTTGGTGTTATTTGAAGCACCGGCATGAATCAGGGCTTCGCATATTGACTTATAAGCATCATGCAACTCAACATACTTGCCAACCAGGGCAATATCTACAGAATGAACAGGATTCACAAGCTTGTGAAGAAAATCATTCCAGGAGGTCAGATCGATTGGATCGCGCACAGGCAGGTCCAATTTCTTCAGAACGGTCACATCGAGCTTTTCCTCCAACATCTTAATAGGCACCTCATAAATGGTTGGCACATCAAGAGACTGCACTACAGCCTCAATAGCCACGTTGCAGAACAAGGCCACCTTGGCCCTGATATTATCATCAATGGGATGTTCTGTTCGAAGAACCAGTACATCTGGCTGCACCCCGGTTTCGAGCAATGCTTTTACCGAGTGCTGGGTAGGTTTTGTTTTCAATTCACCGGTAGCTGCCAGATAAGGCACCAGAGTAAGATGGATGACCATAGCCTTGGTGCCCATCTCCCACTTTAACTGCCTTACAGCCTCTATATAGGGCAATGACTCAATGTCACCTACTGTCCCACCAATCTCTGTGATAACTATATCATACTTTCCCTTTGAACCCAGGTATTTTATTTTGCGTTTTATTTCGTCGGTAATATGGGGGATGATCTGAACTGTTTTGCCCAAATAATCACCCCTGCGCTCCTTGCTGATAACGGTCTGATAAATCTTGCCAGTGGTTACATTGTTGGCCTGAGAAGTCGGCAAATTAAGAAATCGTTCGTAATGCCCGAGATCAAGGTCGGTTTCTGCACCATCATCCGTCACATAGCACTCTCCGTGTTCGTAGGGATTTAACGTTCCGGGATCCACATTCAGGTAAGGATCGAGCTTTTGTAATGTAACGGAATAACCTCTGGACTGCAATAGCTTAGCCAGCGATGATGCAAGTATTCCTTTACCAAGAGAGGAGGTAACTCCTCCCGTTACAAAGATATATCTGGTATCAAGCACGTTGGTAAATATTTAATGAAATCTAAAGTTTGCAAAATTATACTTTTCATCTGAATTATTGATAGTTTTTAACAGCCAGATGGAAATCGTCAACAAAATTAATCTATGCAACTTGTTGTAAAAATTCAGGTTGAGTGATAACGAAACCTAAAGACAACTATCCATCAGGGCAAATAATAAAAAAAGAAGCCGGCAATTCAGGCCGGCTCGCTCTTAATATTCTGTTCTGTCCAGATCGTCGATTATCCGTATTTTGTCTTTGAGCATCTCTATTTTCTCCCGGGTGTCTGCAATCTTCTGATTAACATCCGCGATTAATGCCTGGGCATTTTTTGAGTTGGCAAAGAAACCGATATTGTTATCAAGCAACGTAAGATCAGTTTCAAGTTGTTTCAACTTGGCCATGTACTTCTCTCGCTCCTGCCGCACTTTTGACAAACCTCTCTGGTTTTCGGTCATTGTTGCAATTTTACTCCTGAAATTCAGAGAGTCACGTTTTGAATTGTCGAGCTTGAGTGTATCAAAGTGTTTGTTTACAGCTGCCCTGAATTGATTCTGAACAGCATCCTTATCCCTGATCGGCACATGCCCGATTTCTGTCCAGCGACGCTGGAACTCACGCAATGCTTTCAAAGAAAGATTCACATCATTATCAGGCACAAAGTTTTCAACCTCTTCAATAAGAGTCTTCTTTAGATTCAGATTTTCAAATTGTTCTTCATCGATATCGCTGAAGTGGAGAGATTTGCGATCGAAGAAATAGTCGCAGGCCCCACGGAATCTTTTCCAAAGTAAATCTGAATGTTTCCGGGGTACAGGGCCGATATCTTTCCATCTTTTCTGTATATCAATGAATTGCTGGGTGGTTTTTTTCCAATCGTCACTTTCCTTTAATGCTTCAGCCTCCATGCACAAGTCAATCTTCATCTGCATATTTTTATTCTGAAGTTCCTTGTTCTGTGAATAGAAATCACGTTTCTTATTAAAGAACTGGTCACAGGCATTGCGGAAACGGTCGTATATCTTATTGTTGTCGCGTTTCGGTGCAAATCCTATAGTACGCCAAACTTTCTGCAATTCGATCAACTGCTTTGACTTCTCGTCCCATTCGCGGTGAGTGTCAATTTGCATGGAGCATATCTCTTCTACTTTTTCACACAATGCAATTTTGGCGTCAAGATTACGCTTTTGCTCCACTTTGCGCTTTTCGAAAAACTCCTGATGCTTCTGGTTGATAGCTGTTGTTACCGCTTTAAAACGCTCCCATATATCGTCTTTCTTATCCCTGGGCACAGGTCCAACTTCCCTCCACTGTTCGTGGAATTTTTGCAGGGTGTTGAATGCCCTGATCACCGACGGTTCGACCAATAATTCTTCAGCTTTTTCACACAGGTTGATTTTCATTTCCAGGTTCTTTTTAAGATCCAGGTCGCGAAGTTCCTTATTGATTTTAATGTAGTCGTAGAAATTCTCGACGTGGAAATGATAGGTATCCCACAGATCTTTCATTCTGGACTGAGGAACAGGGCCCAGTTCATACCATTGTCTCTGCAGATCCCTGAATTCCTGAAAGGTACGATTTATGGATTCCTCCGTGTTCAGGAGGTTTTTGATATCCTCAATTATTGTATATTTTTTCTGCAGGTTGATTTCCTTTTCGGCCTCCATCTTCTTTGATTGTTCAAATCTGGTTTGCCTGTGCCTTTTAACCAGCTCTTTGATATCATTTTCGTATGGATCTTCCTCTGCAATAAAATCTTCCTCATTTCCCCCTTCGGCAACAAATTGCTTTTTAAGCTCAGCAATGTTCTCCTTCACCTTTAGGTTAAAGGCTCCGATAATCAGGTTAAGGGAGCGATCACGGATTTTTCCGCTATCTACCAGTTCCCGCAAAGTATTTACAAGCTCTATCTGGCTAAACTGGGAATAATCAACATCGACTGCCTCTTCAGAATCGTCATTTTCAGCTTCATCTTCATCATGGGCAGGCACTTCTGAAGTGGCTTCTGAAGGCACTTCCTTTTGTGAAGCTTTCGGCTCTTTTACTTCCTCCACAGATTGGGACACTTCAGCTGCAACTGCGGCCGGTTCTGCATCTACCATTTGGGGTTCTTCCTGATCCACTTCAGCTACTGCGACCGGCTCCGCATCTGTTGCCTGGGTTTCTTCCTGATCTACTTCAGCTAATGCTTCTGGCTCTTTATCTGTCATTTGGGGTTCTTGCTGATCCACTTCAGATACTGCCGATGGCTCTGCATCTGTTGTTTGGGGTTCTTTCTGATCCACTTCAGATACTGCCGCCGGCTCTGCATCTGTTGTTTGGGGTTCTTCTTGATCCACTTCAAATTCGGCATCTTCAGGGAGAACTTCTATGTTATCTTCTGATTTTTTTTCTCTTTCATCTGGCGTTTCCATGGCCACTGATTCACTTGTCTCTGATTCTTTGTCAGCTGCTGAAACGACACTATCATTGGACGGCTGTTCCGGTTGCACTTCACTCTCTTCAAGAATGATAACATCCTCATCAACAGTATCAACGGATACTTCGTCAATTTCCGTATTTGCCGGTTCAGTCACTTCAGGATTAGCCTCCTTAACAGGGTCAGTACCTTCTGCGATTGCAGAAGCCTCTTGTGTTGTCTCCATCTCAGGTTGTGCTCCTGATGCTTTATCTTCCTCTTCCGGAATGGTTTCATCTACATTGTCACTATCATCTACATTAGTGTCGGATGAAACGGCATTTGCATTCGCCTCACTGTTCAATTCAGAATCGTCGCTTAACGGACGCTTAAACTCTTCAGAGTTTTTCAGATCTTTAGGTTCCATGTAATCTTTCAATTTTAAGTTTTCTTCCCAATCTGTTTCTTGGGCATTTGGCTACGAAAATAGATAATTACGCATTAATACTCAAAGATTTTCAAATTTTTCTTTGAGTTCGCACTAAAACATGCTTCAATTATTTTTCATATACACGACCAAAGCTCTTTTTTCAATATTTATATTTCATTACTTTTCACCCTCAGAAATCAACATCCTTAGATTATGAAGATTTTATTTTTAAGCGCCCGAAATAGCTGTCGAAGCCAGATTGCTGAAGCGATTTTACGACGCCTCGACAGAAACCTCGAAATCTATTCGGCCGGTGTTGATCCGGCTCCCGAAATAAATCCAGTTGCTATACAGGTAATGCAGGAGGCAGGTATAAGGATTACACCAAAGAAGCCGGCAGATTTCAGCGAATACAGTGAGATTGAATTTGACTATCTTATCACTGTAGGAGATGGCACACATGAAGAGATACAGCTTCCACCGGTAAGATGCAAACGAAAGATGCATCTTGGATTCAACAATCCATTCAAAAATTGCAATGATCCCGGGCAGATTATTGAAAACTGCCGTGAGATCCGGGATGAAATAATGGTTGAGCTGGATTATTTTTACAACCGGATTTTACAGCCCGAATTACAGAAAAAAAATTAACTTCCTGTAAGTTTCTCGATTTCTTCGGGAAGAACGGGAACGCGTTCGCCAAGAATGCGGCTACCATCAGAAGTTACCAGGATATCGTCTTCTATACGGATACCACCAAAACCCAAATATTCCTCTACCCTGTTGAAGTTAATGAAATCTGAATTTATCTTCTCACTTTTCCACTTTTCAATTAAGGCTGGAATAAAATAAATTCCCGGTTCATTGGTTATTACGAACCCGGTTTGAAGACGGCGCCCAAGGCGAAGATAGGCGGTTCCAAACTGTTGTACCGGTCTCACTTCATCATCGTACCCTACATAAATCTGACCCAGGTCCTCCATATCATGTACATCAAGCCCCATCATGTGCCCCAGTCCATGAGGAAAGAACAAGGCATGTGCCCCACTGGCCACCGCTTCTTTAACATCGCCTTTCATAAGACCCAGATCTTTAAGTCCCTGCGCAATAATTTCACAGGCCGCAAGGTGAACCGATAAATAGGTGATGCCGGGTTTGATCAGCTGGGTAGCCTTATTGTTGGCTGCCAATACGATATCATAAATTTCCCTTTGTTTTTGAGTGAATTTTCCACCAACGGGAATTGTCCTGGTAAAGTCGCTTGCATAATGCATTCCTGTCTCTGCTCCTGCATCCACAATCATTAACCTGCCCTCTTTTAAAAACTGGCTGTGATCGTGGTTGTGCAATGTTTCCCCGTTTTGTGACAAGATTACCGGGAAAGATAACATTCCGCCGCTTTTAAGAGCAATTCCTTCAATATGACCGGCTATAGACTGTTCCCATGTTCCGGGTATGGCCATTTTCATAGCCGCAACGTGCATTTGATATCCTGTAGCACATGCCTTTTCTATTTCTGCTATTTCCCAGGGTTCTTTAATTGAGCGAAGATTTACAATGGCTTTGATCAGGTCAACCGAAACGTAATCACGCTGCCGTGAAACTGAAATTCCGGTAAGCTCTTCAAGCAGTATTTTATTTTCTGCACGATAGGGCGGTAAATAATGAATCTTCCTCCCCTGCTGTATTATACTTTTCAAGTATCCATATAACTCGCTGTAAGGCAACGTCTTTGCAATGCCAACCTTTTCTGATTTGCTGGACATTGACTCCTGTGGCCCCATCCATATAATGTCTTCAATATCCACATCATTACCAAAGATTATTTCCTCACCCGAGTCGATATCAACAATTCCGGCCAGACCAGGAGTATCAAGACCAAAAAAGTAAAGAAATGAACTGTCTTGCCTGAAATGAAATGTATTTGCCGGATAATTCATTGGAGAATCGACATTTCCGGGAAGCAATATTACTCCGCCATTTAATGAATTGGCGAGCCTTAACCGGCGGTTTTTATAAACACTTTGATTGAACATGGCATAATTTTTTGAGATTGAGCCCGAAAATAAGATTTTTTATGTAGTATTACAAAAACGCGTCCTGTTATTATTAGATTCCGGAGTATAAAATGATAAAAAATGATTTAATTTTGCTATAAAACATAAAACCCATTCAGGCATATAAACGTACAATTAATTATTAAATTTTAGAGATCATGAAGAATTCTTTACTGGAATATCTGAACAAACGCATGTTCCTCAAAAAGGCTGAGCCACAGCTTATACACAAACGCCCACCCGGTCCGGTAATTACCATTTCAAGGGAAGTCGGATGTTCGGGCATTGCCATTGCTGAGGATTTAGCTTCCAGGTTAAATAAAAAATATCCCGGACATCACTGGAAAGTTCTCAGTAAGGAAATATTTCAGGAGAGTGCCCGCGAACTAAACCTTGATCCTGAAAGAGTTTCCAAAGTATTTAAGCAGATTGACCGCTCAACCTTTGATGAGCTGCTGAATGCTTTCAACGAAAAGAAATACAAAAGTGATAAAAAAGTCAGACGCACAGTGGTCGAAGTAATCCGGTCATTTGCAGAGGATGGTTATTGCATAATTGTTGGCCGCGCCAGCAATATAATTGCAGGAGACATAAAAAATGCCCTGCACGTAAGGGTGGTTGCCCCAGTGGAATATTGCATTCAAAGCATTATGAAAAAGGATAAAATCAACCGGCAGGATGCTATTTCATTCATTGAACGAGTGGAAAAAGAAAGATATGCTTATCGTCATGCAGTTATGGGAAAGGGGCTTGACGAACCGGAAATTTTTGACATCACTTTTAACACTGACACCTTCAGCAGGGAAATTATGATTGATATGATTATGCTGGCAATTGATGAGAAAAATATTATGGCCGATTATCTGACGGAACGCGGATAAACCCGGCAGTTTGCCGGGTTTATCCGGGCCGATCAGTGCCGGTGAGTGCCTGTTTCTGTATGTGGTTTGTTAACCACATTTTCGTGAATTTTTACATACTCCTGCTCATTAATCTTTTCTGCATCATAGCCTTTTTTAATCACTGCATTTTTTAATGACTCTTCTCCGGTTCGTTTCTCTGCATAAACAATTTTGATGGTATTTGAAACATGATCAAGTTTAAGATCTTTCACCCCCTTTTCGAATCTCAGATGCTCGAACAAGGTATTTTCACAATCTTCACAATGCATGTTACTCTTAAAATAGACAACAGGATCAGACTTTTTCTGTGCTTCTGAATTCATAGGAAATCCAAATAAAACAGAAACAAAAAGTAATAAAAACAGGTTTTTCATGATGTTCATGTATTAAGTTAATTGTAATTCAACGTAAAACGGATTCCTGCATATATCCGGCGTCCTGAAACGGGACCCCAGATTTGAGTAGCGTCAAAACCAGGCTCAAACGGACGGTCGGCCCCTAAAACCGGGTGTTTTTGCATGTAATCAGTCAGGTTTTCAGCACCTGCATAAATACTCCACATTCTGAAGTACCTGGTAATTTGTGCATTCATAATTGTATAGGGACCAAATTCAGGATATTTGTAATCCATATGATTCATCCCATTGGCAAGGACAACCGGTAACCTTCCTCCTCCGTTAAATTGTACGGTGTAATCGAACATCCACTTCTTCAGATTTGTTGTGTAATTCATGGTAATCAATCCTTTGTAGCGGCTGGTCAGTGGTTTCTCCAGCAATTTTCCGCCGATGGTCTGTTTTACCTCGTTTTGCCGCCATGCCACTGTCAGATCAAGGTTTCTTATAACAGGGTAGCGCAAATCCACCTGCCAGCTTGTGGCATAGGATGTCCCATCCAAAGGTGCAATCACAACCTTATCGGGGTCAGACTCACGGTCAACTAACAGTTGCTTTTGAAAATCGGTATGGTATATTTCTGCTGATATCTGAAGGTCACGGTCAAACAATTTATAAGACTGTATAAAATTGAAACCATAATTCCAGGCTTCCTCCTGAAGTGTTTCCTCAAAATCAAGTGTACGGTAATTTGTCAGCAGAAAACTGTTCTCTGCCAGCACATTAGCTGTCCTGTATCCTTTTCCTGCGCTCAGACGGAAAGTCCAGCGAGGATCAGGTTGGTATCTGAAATGCATCCGTGGGGTGATGAAATTACCAAAAGCACTGTGAAAATCGGAACGGATCCCGGCCATTAATGTAAGTTTATCGGATGGCTTGAAAGTGTATTCGGTAAACACACCGGGAACAGATTCCCTGCGCTGCATTTCGGTAAGGTTGTACAACTCATCGAACTGATTAAAGAAATAGCTGGCTCCTGAATTAAAGGTGTGATGGCCATGATCATCAACATCCTGAGTCCATATTATATTAAGATAATAACGGGATTCATCCCCGTCATAGTTATGCAACCCATAGAATGAATTCATATTGTGCCTTACCGCATTGGTAAGCAGTGCAATTGCCGAAGATTGGGAAGGGAATACATAGCCAATTTTGAAGATACCCTCCATCAGTCTGTTGTCGATTCCGATACCATAGGGATTTTGACTGCTCCTGATCATGCCCTTTTCAAATCCGGCCTGGCCTCCCTGCCTGTCATCCACCAGAAACCGCAAACCTCCGTGCACCATTAAGCCTTTAAAATTATGGTATTTCCAGGCATTAAACAGGTGTATCTGTGTATTAAGAGGATGGTCAAGAAATCCGTCATGGTTATGGTCAACCTTATTGGACAAGTTCTCTGCATGAAAGAAAATACCGGTGGTTAGCATGTCTTTATGGACACGCAAATTGGTATTTGCATTAAACTCGAGTTTGCCATCAGCACTGGCAAAACCATTCAGGTGCAGTTTTTCATCGCTGTCAGGCTTTTTAAAATCAACATTTATTTGGCCTGATATCGACTCATATCCATTGACGACAGAGGAAGCCCCCTTTGATACCATGATGGATTCCATCCAGGGACCGGGGATGTAAGTGAGTCCGAAATTGGTTGCCAAACCTTTGAAATTGGCGATATTTTCGGTTTGCAATTGAGAATAAATGCCATCAAGCCCGAGCAGTCTGATTTGCTTGGCTCCGGTAATGGCGTCGTTGTAACTTACGTCCACCGACGGGTTGGTCTCAAAGCTCTCTGCAAGATTGCAGCAAGCGGCTTTGTGCAGCTCAGCTGATCCTATCCTTTCAGTTTGAATGGGCGACATGGTTGAAAGGTAAGTACCCCTGTCTTTTTGAATGACAGTAACTTCCTCCAGCTCAAGGTTGGGGTTAAGGATGACCTCGATGGGATTTGGCCCATTAATATGAATGGTCTGGCTTTCAAAACCAACAAAACTGAATACAAGCATGTGCTGTCCTGTCCGCTGACGAATAGAAAAGTCTCCCTCTGAACCGGTGGCGGTTCCCTGACTGGTGTTTTCCCAGAATACGTTAACTCCCGGCAAGGGTTGTAAAGTACCATTCTCTTTTGCCATCACCTTGCCGGTAATGTTTTGGGAATAGGTTATAGATGGTAATAATATTAATATCTGTAAAATAAAAATTAATTTCATAGCTACTGAATCTTTAAGGATGAAAGATGAATTACTTCATTTAAATCATTAATATTCAGGCTATATCGGGGATTTTTGTTTTGCAGATGAAATGAATAAAAGTAGTATGGGAGGTGTTTAATGGTGGTGGATATTTGTACCAGCCCAAGTTATTATCGGGCTCAGTTCTTCTATCGGGAACGTGATTATACAACTGAAATTCAGCAATTTCTTTTGAAACAATATTTTTGACATCCGAAACTTTCTTTTCAGAGAACTGGTTCTTGAGTTTAAAAAACTGAGCTTCTGGAGATTCACACCCGCAACCATGACATAAGCCATCCTGTCCGCAATCATCTTGAGGCGCTTCATGTTCACAGCAATGCCCCAGATCGGCTGCATGAAAATCAAAAAGATGACGGTGGTCATCAACTATCGATGAGCAAGTTTCAGGCGGAAGATAGATTGAAACATTGTTTTTTCCTGTACAACTGCAATGAGACTGGATAACAAGAATTCCTGACACCGAAAACAAAAACGGTATCAGGATCAAAAAACTTGTTATCAATCTTGAAAATCTCATGATGCAAAAGTAATAATAAACATTATTCACTCTGTTAACAGAAAGTTAAAGACTTTTAAGTCTTATGTTTTCAAATATTAACTTATCAGATTTTCACAAGGCTTAGTTTTTTCCAAATTAAGGGAAGATACTTCTTATAGCCCTGATATTTCCGGCCCCTGCTCAAAATAAATATCTCTGGGTATGCCTGCTTCTGAAATCCGGTTGAGGTCATACTGAAGTTCTTCACGGATAAATCCCTTTTCTTTTATCAGGGCCGAAGCCGTGTCATAATCTCCATTGCCCTGGATTACCAGTACCATGTCAGAAAGATTAAGCATGGCCTGTTTCATTTTCTCAAAATCAACATAGTATGTGCCAGTAGCAGAGTCTCGTTCAAATGCCCCCATTTCCTGAAAATAGTAAAAGCGGATCATATTGGCCTTTCCGTGTGCAGAAGCCGCCCCAAACCGGACTGACCTGAAAATTCCGGCCATGAAGGTTACGAAATTGTCCATAAGGTCTTTATCGCTAAAAACACCATCGTTTGTTAACTGGTAGATACACCATAACCCAAGGATATCTGCCTTGCTTTCTTCAATTGATGTGTATGCATCCTTTAGAGCCTCCCGGACTATGGCGGATTGATCTATGGTGCGCCCCAGTCCCAATCCATGGGCAACCTCGTGAAACATGGTGTTCTCGAAAAACGCATCAAATTTAACATGGTGCCGTTGATCTTCGGCGATCAATAGTTCTGAAATGGGTACCAGAATTTTATCAAATTTAGCCTGCATCGAGTTTTTAAGCTGTAATTTCCTACTGCCCTTCAATTGCTGAACTTTTTCATCATTGGGAAGGTTGATTGCAATTGTCTTGCTTCCCGCATTGCAATCCCCTGCATAGAATATTGCATCGTAAACATTCATGTCGGAATCAAATCCGGGGATTTCATTTTTATATTTTTGTTCTACCGGCAGGTTTTGTTGCAGTCCCGGCAACAGAGCGGCATACTTTTCGAGACGCTGACTCCATTCCTTGTCTTTAATAAGTATAAACGCTTCATGAGCAGCTTTATACCCAAATAGCTGATCTTCATAGTTCTCGATTGGTCCTGCAATAAACTCAATGGTGTTGTTCTTCATATCCATCCAGGCCATATCCGACTCAAAATATTCATCGGTAAGCAAAGCTTTTGCCCGCGCCAGCAGATATGTTTTAAGCCCTGTATCCTCAGCCAGTCCGGCAGCTTGCTTCAACAAGGATGACGCCTCGGCAACCTCGCTCTCAAATGCTTTGTGATATGGGACTGAAATCAATGAGCCACGGTCATCCCTGCGAATTAATGTGTAAAGGCTTGCTTTCTCCCTATCATCCCATGCCTCGAATTCTGTAATGGTCATATCTTCCGGGTAAAACATTGCACCTTTGGGTTTCGCGCCATATCCCCCGACAAACGCTTCATTATTATTCAGGCGTTCCCAAGGTCCATAGTTGATTGTCAATAATTTGATCAGATCAGGGTCATTGGTGCGGCTTAACAGTGATTCCCTGTCACCGAAAGCCTGTTTCCAGAATATGTCTTCCATAATTGATGCAGCCTTAAATAAAAGGGGGAGCATCTGCTTTTCCTTATCTGTCAGTAACGATAAGTCGGCTTTAAGGGTAAAGGGCACAAACT
>CAYMXK010000020.1:22853-24386 GCA_964393915.1 uncultured Prolixibacteraceae bacterium | reverse complement strand
TTTGACATTCAAAATCAACTAAAAATTAGAGTTATGCAGACCATACATTCTTACGATTTTACCGGAAAAAAAGCGTTGATCCGTGTGGATTTCAATGTCCCGCTCAACGAGGATTTTATTGTTACCGATGATACCCGTATTAGGGCAGCCATTCCCACAATTAAAAAAGTTATCGAAGGAGGCGGGTCTCCAATAATTATGTCCCACTTTGGAAGGCCTAAAGATGGCCCCAACGACAAATATTCAATGCGCCACTTGTTGGCTCCTGTCAGTGAGCTGTTGGGTGCCGAAGTGAAACTTGCCCCGGATTGTATTGGGGAAGAGGTGAAGGCCATCGCCAAAGCCCTGAAACCGGGCGAGGTGCTTTTGCTCGAAAATCTTCGCTTCCATAAGGGTGAAGAGAAAGGTGATGTGGAATTTGCCCGGCAGCTGGCCGAAAACGGCGATTGCTGGATCAATGATGCATTTGGTACTGCTCACCGCGCACATGCCTCTACTGCTGTAATTGCACAATTCTTTCCCAAAGATAAAATGTTTGGATACCTTATCGAGAGCGAGGTCAAAAGCCTCGATAAGGTGCTTAAGGATCCGCAGCGTCCACTCACTGCAATTATGGGCGGCGCCAAGGTATCTTCAAAAATTACCATCATCGAAAACCTCCTCGACCAGGTGGATAACCTCATTCTGGGTGGTGGCATGACTTTTACCTTCGTAAAAGCCAAAGGAGGCACTATCGGTACCTCCATATGTGAAGAGGATTACCTTGAAACAGCTTTAAATATTGAAAAGCTGGCCAAAGAAAAGGGCGTTAATATTTACATGGCTACCGATGTGGTGGCTGCTGATGCATTTGCTGCCGATGCCAATACTCAGGTGGTATCTGCTTTTGAGATTCCTGATGGCTGGATGGGCCTGGATGCCGGTCCGAAGACCATTGAGAAATTCAAAAATGTAATTGAAAATTCCGGAACAATTCTTTGGAATGGCCCGGTTGGCGTTTTTGAAATGGAACAGTTTGCTGCCGGTTCTATAGCTGTAGGTGAGGCTATTGTAGCGGCAACCAAAAAAGGCGCCTTCTCGCTCGTTGGCGGTGGTGATTCAGTGGCTTGTGTCAACCAGTTCGGCTTAGCTGATGGTGTTTCTTATATCTCAACCGCTGGCGGTGCATTGCTCGAATACCTCGAAGGCAAAAGCCTGCCGGGAGTTGCTGCAGTGTTGGAGTAAACCACACTTTCGCCGTACAGGTTTTACAGCCGGGCTTCGGTCTCAGCTTTTGTAAATTCCTGAAGATAATGTTCACTTAAATTTGTATATTGAGGGCCCGGTATTGCCGGGCTTTTTTTATTCGGATTAATACTCAAAATCAGCAAGTAAGATGAAAAAATCAGAACAGACTTCACTTGTTTTTCAGGATTATAACTGTGCCCAGACCATTTTCAGCTTGTTTGCAACAGATCTGGGACTGGATGTAAAAACTGCGATGAAAATTGCATCAGGATTTGGCAGCGGAATGAATTGTGGTGAAACCTGCGG